>DATBSX010000098.1:0-6203 GCA_036559565.1 Steroidobacteraceae bacterium
AGAATGGTGCCCAGGAGAGGACTCGAACCTCCACGCCTCTCGGCACTAAGACCTGAACCTAGCGCGTCTACCAATTCCGCCACCTGGGCACAGGTTGCGACCGGGGGACCCCCGGCAAGGGCGCGTCAATTTACGCAGGCATCCGTTTCATGTCAATTTCAAGGACCCTATGACCCGCAAGCCGCGCTGGCAGCAGGAAGACCCGCGTTTTCGCGAGGAGTCGGCGCGCTACGCCAATCCGATCCCGAGCCGTGAACTCCTGCTCGCGAAACTCGCCGAGGCCGGCAAGCCGCTCGGATTCGACGCGCTCGCCACCCGGCTCGGCATCGAGGAAGCCGGTGCGCGCCAGGCCCTCCTGAAGCGGCTCGGCGCGATGGCACGCGAAGGCGAGCTGCTGGTGAACCGCGCCCATGAATACTGCCTGGTTGACCGGCTGTCGCTCGTCGTCGGCACGGTGAGCGGCCACCGCGACGGCTTCGGGTTCCTGGTGCCGGATGACGGCGGCGACGACCTGTTCCTGCCATATCGCGAGATGCGCATGCTGTTTCACGGCGACCGCGCGGCGGGACGTGTCACCGGGCGCGACGAACGCGGCCGCGCGGAGGGCGCCATCGTCGAAGTGCTCGAGCGGCGCACGACGCAGGTTGCGGGCCGCTTCTCGCTCGAGGGCGGCATCGGATTCGTGACGCCGGACAACCGGCGCATCAGCCAGCGCGTGGTCGTACCGCGCGATGCCTGCGGTCCCGCGCGCCATGGCGACCTGGCCGTGGTGGAGATCACCGAGCAGCCGGGCCGGAACAGCGATCCCGTCGGACGGGTGCTGCGCGTGCTGCCGGACAGCGGCGGCGCAAATTCGGCGATCGAGCTTGCGATCGCCTCGCACGGCCTCGCCAACGAATTCTCGCCCGAGGCGCTCGCGATTGCGCGTAGCTACGGGCGCGAAGTGCCGGCAGCGGCGCTCAAGGGGCGTGAGGACCTGCGCTCGACGCCGCTCGTCACCATCGACGGCGAGGATGCGCGCGACTTCGACGATGCGGTCTTCGCCGAGCCGAACGGCGCGGGCTTTCGGCTCCTCGTCGCCATCGCGGACGTGAGCCACTACGTGCGGCCGGGCACGGCACTCGATACGGAAGCGCGCGAGCGCGCGACCTCCGTCTACTTCCCGAGCCGCGTGCTGCCCATGCTGCCCGAGGAGCTTTCGAACCACCTGTGTTCGCTGATGCCCGAGGTCGATCGCCTCTGCATGGTCTGCGAGATGCAGGTGACCGGTGCGGGCGTCGTGTCGAAGAGCCGCTTCTTCCCGGCCGTGATGAGATCGGCCGCGCGCTTCACCTACACGCGCGTCGCCGCGCACCTGTCGGGCGAGGACCCGCTTGCCCGCGGCAAGCAGGCGCGGCTTGCGCCGGTCGTCGATTGCCTGATGCTCGTCTACAAGGCGCTGCGCAAGCAGCGCGAGAAGCGCGGCGCGCTCGATTTCGAGGCGCCGGAGGTCAAGGTGCTGGTGGATGCGGCCGGCAACCCGACGGAGATCCGCGCCTATCCCCGCAACGACGCACACCGGGTGATCGAGGAATGCATGATCGCGGCGAATGTCGAGGCCGCCGGCTTCCTGAAGAGGCACAAGCTGCCCGCGCTGTTCCGGATCCACGGCAGGCCCGACGAGGACCGCATCGAGGAGCTGAAGCGGTTTCTCTCGATGCGCGGCGTGCATCTCGAAATCTCGGGCGAACTCGAACCCAAACGCCTGCAGAAGGCGCTCGCCGGCATCGCGGGCCGGCCGGATGCCGCGGTGCTCGAGAACGCGATCATTCGCTCGCTGCCGCAGGCGCTCTACCAGCCGCTCAACATCGGTCACTTCGGCCTTGCGCTCGCGGAGTACGCGCACTTCACCTCGCCGATCCGCCGCTACCCGGACCTGCTCGTGCACCGCGGGATCCGGCACGCGCTCGGCGGCGGGACGGCCGCGGACTTCGTGCACTCGGCGCGCGAGATGGAGACGCTCGGCACGGAGTGCTCGCTGCGCGAGCGCCGCGCGGATGAGGCGGCGCGCTCGGTCGTCGCCTGGCTCAAGTGCGAGTACATGCGCCCGCGCATCGGCGAGGAGTTCGACGCGGTCGCGACCGGCGTCGTCGAGTTCGGCGTGTTCGTGCAGCTGAAGCACCTGCAGATCGACGGCCTGGTGCACGTCACGGCACTGCCAGGCGATTATTTCCGTTTCCACGAGGGCGACCGCACGCTCGTCGGCGAGCGCACGAAACTGCGCTTCTCGATCGGGGACGAGCTGCGCGTCCGGCTCGTGCGGGTGGATTCCTCCGAGCGGAAGATCGATTTCGAGCACGTCGCGAAGACCGCGACCCACCACCACCCCCGACGGCGCACGGGCAAGCCGCCGACCCGGCACAAGTGAGCGGGTCGCTCGTCTACGGATTGCACGCCGTGCGCGCGGTGCTGGCGCGCCGGCCCGCGGATGTGCTGCGACTGTCCATCGTCGCCGCACGGGACGATGCGCGCGTGCGGGAGCTGCGTGAGATTGCGGCGGCGAGGGGCCTGCGGCCGGTCGAGGCGACGACGGCCATCCTCGACCAGGAGACCGGTGGCGCCGCCCACCAGGGCGTCGTCGCTGAAGTGCGCCCGAGCGCGCCGCTCGACGATAACTCATTGCTCGATCTCCTGACGGCGCAGACGCTGCCTGCCCTCGTGCTGGTGCTGGACGGCGTCTCTGACCCGCACAACCTGGGGGCCTGCCTGCGCACGGCCGATGCGGCCGGCGCGACCGCCGTGGTCGCGCCGCGGGACCGCGCGGCCGGTCTCACGCCTGCCGTGCGCAAGGTTGCGGCCGGTGCGGCCGAGACCATGCCGTTTGCGCAAGTGACGAACCTGGCAAGGTCGTTGCGCGACATGAAGGAGGCGGGGCTGTGGATCGCGGGCACGGCCGGCGACGGAGAGCAGGAGCTGCATGCGGCCGACCTGACGGGACCGCTCGCCATCGTCATGGGGTCGGAAGGCAAGGGCCTGCGGCGCCTGACCCGGGAGTCCTGCGACTTCACGCTGCGCCTGCCCATGAGGGGGGCGGTTGCCAGCCTCAACGTCTCAGTGGCGGCCGGAATCACGCTCTACGAGGCCCTGCGCCAGCGCAGCGCCAAGGTTGCGGAAACCGAGCAAGTCCGGTAACTTACGCGCCCCTTGCCCCGGACCTCCGGGGTTTTTCTCCTTGCCCTACCGCAATCGCGTCAGCGGGGGGCCATAGACCACGAGGAGCACAAGATGCGGCATTACGAGATCGTATTCCTGGTCCATCCCGACCAGAGTGAGCAGGTTCCGGCCATGGTCGAGCGGTATCGCGGCCTGATCGCCGCGGACGGCGGCGCCGTCCACCGCTTCGAAGACTGGGGCCGTCGCCAGCTCGCGTTTCCCATCGCCAAGATGCACAAGGCGCACTACGTCCTGCTGAACGTCGAGTGCAGCGGCAAGGCGCTCGAGGAGCTGACCGGTTCGTTCCGTTTCAGCGACGCCGTGCTGCGGCACCTCGTCGTCAAGATGGACAGCGCCGTCACCGAGCCCTCGCCGATGGCGAAGGAGCCTGAGGAGCGCGAGCGCGGGGATCGCGGCGATCGCTTCGACCGCGGGGATCGCGGCGATCGCGATTCGATCGGCGACTCCATGGGCATGGACTGAGCGGGAGATCACGATGTCACGTTTTTTCAGGCGCAAGAAGTTCTGCAAGTTCACGGCCGACGGCACCGACCAGATCGACTACAAGGACCTGGCGACGCTCAAGGCCTACATCACCGAAACCGGCAAGATCGTGCCGAGCCGCATTACGGGCACGCGCTCGTTCTACCAGCGCCAGCTCGCGGTCGCGATCAAGCGGGCGCGATACCTCGCGCTCCTGCCTTACACCGACCAGCATTGAGGCCGGTGGGCGCAAGCCCGCTGCCCGCTGCGAACCGATGACGGCGCTGCTGCAATCGCTGACCGCGAACCCGCTCCGGGCCTTCCTGGCGGCCGGCCTCGCCGCGCTCGTCGCGCTGTTCGCATTGCCGATGGCGGCCTGGCTGCCCGGTGCCCTGGTCGTGCTCGGCTTGCTGGCCAGCGGACCCGGGGTCGCCTGGGCCGCGACGGCGGGCGCCGGGTTCGCGCTCGTCTGGGCTTTTTCTCCCCTGTTCGGGGCGGCACCCGCCCTCGCGGCCGCCATCGTCATGTTGTTGCCGGCGCTGCTCGCCGCCTATGCGCTGGAGAAGAGCCGGAGTCTCAGTTTCGCCTTCCAGGCCCTGACCCTCGCGTCGTGCCTGCTCGTGCTCGCGATCCATGGCCTGCTCGGTGATCCGGTCCGCGCGCTCGCGCCCGTGATGGGGAAACTCGAGCCGATGCTGCGCCAGACGGCCGACATGATCTCGAGCATGGGTTTCAAGAGTTCGCCTGAGCAGATCGGCGCCGCGACGGCCCGCATGGCCTGGGCGACGCTCGGCTGGATGGTGCTGTTGCACGCCTTCGTCGCCCAGTGCGCGGGACTCTGGTGCTACAGCCGCCTGCGCCAGCCCGGACTTTTCGGGCATGAGTTCAGGAGCCTCCGGCTCGGGCAGTTCATCGCCTGGACCCTGATCGCGACCTTTGCCGCGAGCCTCGTCGCGCATCGCGTTGCCGGCCACGGCTTCCAGGCGATCGACGACGTGCTGTTCGTGCTCGCGGCGGCGTTCCTGGTGCAGGCGCTGGCCGTCGTGCATGGCCTGCGCGAACTGCAGGTGATCGGCGCGCTGCCGCTCGTCCTCGCCTACGTGGCCGTTTTTCTGGTGCCGATGGCCCTCGTGGGCATCGGCTTTGCGGACACCTGGATCCGCTTTCGCGAGCGCTTTGCGCCGCGGCAAGGAGTGTAAGTCGATGGAAGTCATCCTGTTACAGAAGATCGCAAACCTCGGCGAGATCGGCGACCTCGTGAAGGTCAAGCCGGGCTATGGCCGCAACTTCCTGCTGCCGGGCGGCAAGGCAACGCTCGCGACGCCCGAGAACGTCGCCAAGTTCGAGAGCCGCCGTTCGGAACTCGAGGCGAAAGCGGCCGCCGATTTTGCGTCGGCGAAGCAGCGCGCCGCAGCGCTCGAGGGATTGAAGCTCAGCATCACCGCCAAGGCGGGCAGCGAAGGCAAGCTGTTCGGCTCGATCGGCACGTCCGACGTCGCCGAGGCCTGCGAGAAGGCCGGCCATCCCGTGGAGCGCTCGGAAGTGCGCTTGCCGGGCGGGCCGATCCGCACGGTCGGCGAGCACGTGATTTCGCTGCACCTGCACGGCGATATCGACATCCCAGTGCCGCTCACGATCGTCGCCGAGGAGTAAGCTTTCCGACGATGGTTGCCGTCATCCGCCAGGACGAAGTCCGCATGCCGCCCCACTCGGTGGAGGCGGAACAGGCCGTGCTCGGCGGGCTGATGCTCGACTCGAATGCCTGGGACGCCGTCGCCGACATCGTCACGGCCGCGGACTTCTACCGCCGCGACCACCGGCTCATCTTCGAGGCGATCGTCGATGTCGCGGAGACTCGCGGCTCCTGCGACGCGGTCACGATCTCGGAGCACCTCGAGCGCAAGGGGCGGCTCGACGAAATCGGCGGGCTTGCGTACCTCGGCACGATCGCGCGCGACACGCCCTCGGCCGCCAACGTGCGCGCCTATGCCGAGATCATCCGCGAGCGCTCGATGCTGCGGCAGCTCGTCGCCGCCGGCGCCGAGATCGCCGCTTCCGCGACCGATAGCCGCGGGCGCGCCGCGCACGAGCTCGTGGACGAGGCCGAGCGGCGCGTGTTCGAGATTGCCGAGCGCGGCAGCCGCGGGCGCCTCGGCTTCATCGCCGTGCGCGACATCCTGCCGCAGACGATCGACCGCCTGGACATGCTGCACCAGACGCCGGGCGAGATCCGCGGCGTCCCGACCGGCTTTACGCAACTCGACCGCAAGACCACGGGCCTGCAGCCGGGCGACCTGGTCGTGATCGCGGGCCGGCCGTCCATGGGCAAGACGACCCTCGCCGTGAACATCGCCGAGAATGCGGCTATCGCCAAGGGCATCCCGGTGGCGATCTTCTCGATGGAAATGTCGGCCGAGCAGCTGACCCTGCGCCTCATCTCTTCCCTCGGGCGCGTCAATCAGTCGCACCTGCGCACGGGCAACTTCAACGACGAGGACTGGTCGCGCATCCAGGGCGCGCTGTCCCAG
>DATBSX010000099.1:0-8154 GCA_036559565.1 Steroidobacteraceae bacterium
TGCGACGGGAGCTCGCGCTGCGCCGTGCCGCACTCCCGCCGCCCGCCCGATGGGTACCCTGCCATCACGATCTGCATCGCCGGAATTTCCTCGATGACGGCCCGCGGCTCCTCGCGGTGGACTGGGAATACGCCGGTCCAGGCGACCCGGCCGCGGACCTCGCGTCCTGCATCGGTTACAACGTGATCGCCGGCGCCCGGGCCGAAGCGCTCTTCGATGGCTACGGCGCCGACGGCGTCGAACTGCGGGCACGTGTCGCCGCATCCGGCTGGATCTTTGATTGCCTCTGGTTCGGCTGGAATGCCGTTGCCGCGCTCGACGGGCTCAGGCCCGATGCCGAGGAACAGTCGCGGCTGGCGGCGCGGCTCGGCGCCTGAGCGGTTGCAGAGCGACCGGCGCTTCCCGCAAGATGCGCGACCCATGGCCGAGATCACCATCACCGATCGCGACGGCGGCGTGCATCGCGTGAATGCGCGCGAGGGCGTGAGCCTCATGGAAACGCTGCGCGAATTCGACTACGGCGTCGCCGCGATCTGCGGCGGCATGTGTTCCTGCGCGACCTGCCACGTCTATGTCGCGGAGCCCTGGCTCGACAAGCTTCCGCCGATGCAGGGCGACGAGAAGGAAATCCTGCAGGAGCTCGAAAGCTACCGGCCGCGCGGGTCGCGCCTGTCCTGCCAGATCCCGTTCGAGCCGCCGCTTGCGGGCCTCGAAGTCGAGGTCGCGCCGGAGGAATGAATCCGGCGGTCTAGCGCCGTTCGGCCTGCGCGGCAACCGCGCGGGCAGCCGCTTCGATGGCGGCGGCGTCACCGAGGAACCGGCGCGGCGCTCTGGTCCGCAGCTTCCCGTCCAGCTCGTAGAGGATCGGCACGCCGGTCGGGATATTGAACTCGACGATTTCGTCGTCGCCCATCCCGTCCAGCATCTTGACCAGCGCCCGCAGGCTGTTGCCATGCGCGACGACGAGCACGTCACGGCCTTCGCCGAGCGAGGGCGCGAGCCGTTCGTGCCACCACGGTTCGACGCGGGCGAGCGTGTCCTTGAGCGATTCGGTGGCCGGCAGCTGCGCGGGATCGATGCCGCGATAGCGCACGTCGAAGCGCGGGTGCCGCGCATCGTCCGTCGCGAGCGGAGGGGGCGGGATGTCATAGCTGCGGCGCCAGACTTTCACCTGTTCCGCGCCGTACTTCGCGGTCGTCTCGGCCTTGTCGAGGCCCTGCAGCGCCCCGTAATGCCGCTCGTTCAGGCGCCAGTCGTGCTCGACCGGGACCCACATCCGGTCCATCTCGTCCTGGATGATCCAGAGCGTGCGGATCGCGCGCTTCAGCACCGAGGTATGCGCCTGCGCGAACTCGAAACCCTGTTCGCGAAGCAGCCTGCCTGCGGCGCACGCCTCTTCGCGTCCCTGCGCGGTGAGGTCGACGTCGGTCCAGCCGGTGAAGAGGTTCTCGAGGTTCCAGGCGCTCTGGCCGTGGCGAACGAGTACGAGCCGCGAGTCAGGCATCGCCGCTTCAGCGCTCGACGAGGCGCCGCACATACTGCAGCGCAACGGCGAGCGTCGGGAAGTCCGCGCTGCCGGTCGCGCGCATCTCGCGCACGGTGCGGCCGAGGTTCACGACCGTCTCGCCGCCGGACCTGAGCCAGGCCGCCACGCACTCGCGCGCGTCGCCGCGGGCGCGGCTGGCAAGCACCCGCTCGCAGAGCCGGCGCTGCAACATGTAAAGGTCCTCGCGCAGGGTGCCGCGCGCGACGGCCTGCCAGTGGCCTTCGACCGCGAGGTGCTCGATCTGGTCGCGCAGCCAGTCGAGGCCGAGCGCCGCGCCGAGGCCGAAGTAGACCCGGGCGGCGTGACCGATCTTTGCTTGCCGTGCAAGTGCGACCTCGACGATGTCGACGCCGGCGTGGACGGCGCCGAGGCTCGCGACGCGGCGCGCGACTTTGGGCGGCACGTCGTCCTTCGAGTACCGCGCGAGTGCGCGCTCGTAGCGCTCGACCTCGGTGCCCTCGATCAGCTCGGGCAGGTCGCGCATGAGTTCCTGGATGCCGGGCCGTAGCCGCGACACGGCCCGCTCGATGTCGAGGTCGCGGCCCTGGGTGCGCAGCACCCAGTAGCTGAGGTGGCGCAGCAGGCGCGTCGTTTCGACGAGCATGTCGTACTGGAGCGCCGTCGGCGCCTGGTCGTCGAGCGCCTCGATGTCGGCCCAAAGCTCGCGCATGCCCGTGATCTCGCGCGCAACCGCATAGGCGCGGGCGATGCTGCCGACGTCGGCGGCGGTATCTTCCTGCATGCGGATCGCGAATATCGGCCCCATCCGGTTGACGAGGCTGTTCGTGATCGCCGTGACGATGATCTCGCGTCGCAGCTGGTGCTTCTGGATGTCCCGCGGGAAGCGGCGCTGGACAGGCTCCGGGAAGTAGCGCGTGAGCTCGCCGCCGAGGAACGGGTCGTCCGCGATGTCCGTGTGGCCGAGCCGCTCAGACAGCCAGATCTTGGAATAGGACAGGAGCATCGCGAGCTCGGGGCGCGTCAGGCCGAACCCTTTGCGGCGGCGCTCAGCGATTTCATCGGCTGTCGGCAGCGCCTCGATGGCGCGGTCCAGCGTGCCGGCGCGCTCGAGCGCGTGGATGACGTGGCCGAATTCGGCGACGCGCTCGGCGGCACGCGCCTGCAGCGTCGCGATCGCGAGGCTCTGAAGGTAGTTGTTGCGCAGCACGAGGCGCGAGACCTCATCGGTCATGCTTGCGAGCAGCGCATTGCGCTCGGGGCGCGGGAGCCTGCCCGAGGCCATCAGCGGGTTGAACAGGATCTTGAGGTTGACCTCGACGTCCGACGTGTTGACGCCCGCGGAGTTGTCGATGAAATCGGTGTTGATGCGCCCGCCCGCCTCGGCGTACTCGATGCGCCCGCGCTGCGAGAGCCCGAGGTTGCCGCCCTCGCCGACGACGCGGCAACGCAGCTCGGCGCCGTTGACGCGCACCGCGTCATTGGCCCGGTCGCCGATCTCGGCGTTCGTTTCCTCGGCCGACTTGACGTAGGTTCCGATGCCGCCGTTCCAGAGGAGATCCACGGGCAGCTTCAGGATCGCGCGCACCACCTCGACCGGCGTCGCCGAGCCGCCGGCGATGCCGAGCAGGGCGCGCGCCTCCGCGGAGAGCGTGACCGTCTTGCCGAGTCGCGAGTGGACACCGCCGCCCTTTGACAGCAGCCGTTTGTCGTAGTCATCCCAGCTCGAGCGGGGCAGGGCGAACATGCGCTTGCGCTCGGTGAAGCTCCGCGACGCATCCGGGGACGGGTCGATGAAGATATGGCGGTGGTCGAATGCCGCGACCAGGCGGATGTGCGGCGAGAGCAGCATCGCATTGCCGAATACGTCGCCCGACATGTCGCCGATGCCGGCGACGGTGAAGTCCTGCGACTGCGTGTCGTGGCCGAGATCGCGGAAATGCCGGCGCACGGATTCCCAGCCGCCGCGCGCGGTGATGCCCATGTCCTTGTGGTCGTAGCCGGCCGAGCCGCCCGAGGCGAATGCGTCGCCGAGCCAGAACCCGTATTCCTCGGAGATGGCGTTCGCCACGTCGGAAAACCGCGCCGTGCCCTTGTCGGCGGCGACGACGAGATAGGGGTCGTCGCCGTCGTAGCGCACGACCGCGTCGGGCGGCGCGACCTTGCCGCCTTTCACGTTGTCGGTCACGTCGAGCAGCGCGCGGATGAACCAGCGGTAGCAATCCGTGCCGTCCGCCTGCGCCTCGTCGCGGCCCCCGGGCGGGCGGCGCGGCACGAAGCCGCCCTTGGCGCCGGCCGGCACGATCACCGTGTTCTTGACGTTCTGCGCCTTCATGAGGCCCAGGACCTCGGTGCGGAAGTCCTCGCGGCGGTCCGACCAGCGCAGTCCGCCGCGCGCGACGCGGCCCATGCGCAGGTGCACGCCCTCGACGCGCGGCGAGTGCACGAAGATCTCGAACATCGGTTTCGGCAGCGGGACCTCGGCCAGCCGTCGCGGCTCGAGCTTGAGCGCGAGGTAGGGCCGCGGCTCGCCGGCGGCATCCGTGCGGAAATAGTTGGTGCGCAGTGTCGCGTCGATCGCGGACAGGTAGGCGCGCAGGATCCGGTCGTCATCGATGCGCGTGACGCCGGCGAGCAGCTGCTCGAGAGCGCGGCGGTGCGTGCCTTCCGCGCGCTTGCGACTGGCGCGGGACAGTGCTGGATCGAAGCGCGCGATGAACAGGTGCAGCAGGTGCCCCGCGGCCGCCGCATTGCTGGCGAGTGCCTCCTCGATGTAGGACTGCGAGAGGAGCAGGCCCAGCTGGCCGAACCACCGTGCATAGGTGCGAAGCACGGCAGCCTCGCGCCAGCCGAGATCGGCGGCGAGCACGAGACGGTTGAATCCGTCATTGTCCGCCGCGCCCGTCCAGACGCGCGCAAATGTCTCCTTGAGGCGCGGTCCGTCGGTCGCAAGGTCGATGCTGACGGCGCGCGGATGCTCGAGCTCGAAATCCTGGATCCATACGGCATTCGGTGCATTGCCGATCTCGTAAGGGCGCTCGCTGATCAGCTTGAGCCCGAGGTTCTCGATGGTCGGCAGGACATCCGAGATCGGGATCGGGCGGTCCTTGCGCAGGAGCTTGAACTGGACCTTGTGCGACGGCTGGTCCTTGCGCCGGTACAGGGCGATGTGAAGTCCCAAGGGCTCCGCGACCACGCGCTCGAGCGCGCCGATGTCGTCCACCGCGACTTCAAAGGGCGTGTCCTCCTGGTAGGCCGCGGGGAAGGCCTCGCCCCAGGTGCGGTAGAGGCGCAGCGCCTCGGCCTCGCCGTGGGCATCGAGCAGCGAGTCCTTGAGCTGGTCCTGCCAGGTGCGGACCGTCTCCGTGATCCTGCGCTCGAGCACGACCGCGTCGACGCCGCGGTCGGAATCCGGCGGCGTGCGCACGAGCATGTGCAGCCGCGCAAGCACGGACTCCGACAGCGTCACCTGCGACTCGATCGCGGTGCCGCCGAATGCCTCGAGCGCGAGCCTCTCGATGCGCTCGCGCGCCTGCGTGTTGTAGCGGTCGCGCGGCACGTAGACGAGGCAGGAGTAGAAGCGCCGGAACGGGTCGCGGCGCACGAACAAGCGCACCTGCGCGCGCTCATAGAGGTTCACGATGCCGCGGACCATGCGGACCAGATCCGACACCGTCGCCTGGAACAGCTCGTCGCGCGGGAACGTGTCGAGCGCGTGCACGAGCGCCTTGTGGTCGTGGCTCGAGGGTTTCAGGCCGAAGTGGTCGATGACGCGCTGGACCTTGTGCCGAAGCAGCGGGATCTCGCCAGGGCCGCCGCTGTACGCGGAGGAGGTCCACAGGCCGATGAAACGCCGCTCGCCAGTCACATTGCCCTTCACGTCGAACGTCTTGACGCCGACGTAGTCGAGATAGGTCGCCCGGTGCACGGTCGAGACGGAATTCGCCTTCGTGATGATGAGCGGCTCCGGAGAGCGTGCGAAAGCGCGCACCTCGCCCGCGAGCACGATGGTCTTGGGCTTGCGGCCGCCGCGGGCCCGCATGACGCCGAGGCCGGACCGTGCGACGGGAACCAGCCGGTCCTGCCGCGGGCCGCGCTTCAGGCGATACTCGCGGTAGCCGAGGAACGTGAAGTGGTTGTCTTCCATCCACTCCAGCAGCGCCTGCGCCTCCCTCACCTCGCTCTTCTGGCCGCGCACCCGCGCGACGCCGAGCTCGGCCGCCGCGTCGAGCGCTTTGCCGCGCAGGCGGCGCCAGTCGGCGGTCGCGGCGCGCACGTCGCCGAGCGCGCGTTCGATGCGTGCCTCGATCGCGGCGAGGCGCCGCGGGTCGGGTTCGCGGTCGATCTCGATGAGCTGCCAGGACTCGAGCCTGGCGCCTGCCGGCGGATTCTCGAGGTAGACGCCCTTCAGGCGCCCGCTCCGGTCACGCACGACAGAGAACAGCGGATGCGCCAGCAGGTGCACCGCGAGGCCGCTTTGCGAGCAGACGATGCCGAGCGAATCGACCAGGAACGGCATGTCGTCCGTGACGACCATGATGACCGTGTGCGAGGACGCGAAGCCGTCGCGCGCCGGTTCCGGGTTGAACACGCGCACCAGTGAACGGCCGCTCTTGCGCGAGCGGCCGAACTCGAGTTGTGCGAGCGCGGCGCCCGCGAGATCCTCGGGCGCGCGCTGCACGAGGTCGAGCTCGGAAACGCCGTGGTAGAAGTAGCGCGCGAGCCGCTCGGGCGCGATCGGCAGGCCCTTGCGGCGCGCACGACGCGCACTCGCGGCAATGCGGTCGATGATGGCCTGACGGGCGGCGGGGATTCTGCCTAGCATGCGGGAGTCAGATGGCTTTCGCGGTGGCGTGGCGGCGCGGATTATACACGCGCATCGCCGGCGGGACCGAGGCGCCGGGACCGCTCGAGCAGGCGTGAGAGCAGCGCCTCGAATTGCGCCTGCTCGTCAGGGGAGAGCTCGGCAAGCAGGCGGCGCTCATAGGCGAGCGCGAGCGGCACGATGCGCCGGTACACCGACCAGCCGCGCTCCGTGAGCGACAGCACGGAACGACGCCGGTCGCCTGCCGCGGTGGCGCGGCGCAGGCGGCCCGTCCTCGCGAGGCCTGCGACCGCGCGGCTCACCGCGACCTTGTCCATCGCCGTGCGTTCCACGACGTCGGCGGCGGCGAGTCCGGGCGTGCGCGCGAGCACGGCAACCACGCGCCATTGCGGGATCGTCAGGTCGAAACGCAGGGCGTAGGCGCCGGCCAGGGCGGAGGAGACCGTATTCGCCAGCACCGAAAGGCGGTAGGGTAGAAAGCGGTCCAGGGACAGGGCCGGGGCGTTCGCGGGAGCGGTCATCCTTGGATTATAGTTGCAACTGCAACTAATGCGGGAGCGGGCCATGGCAGACCTGTTCGACAACCCGATGGGCACGGACGGCTTCGAATTCGTCGAGTACACGGCGCCGGATCCGGAGCAGCTCCGCGCGCTGTTCGCGCGCATGGGGTTCCCGGTCAGCGCGCGCCACCGCAGCAAGAACGTGACCCTGCACCGGCAGGGCGACATCAATTTCGTCATCAACGCGGAACCGCAGGGCTTCGGCCAGCAGTTCGCGCGCGCCCACGGCCCCTCGGCCTGCGCCATGGCATTCCGCGTCAAGGATGCCGCCGCGGCCTTCCGCCGCGCGGTCGAACTCGGCGCAAAACCCGTCGAGACGGCGGTCGGGCCGATGGAGCTGCGGATCCCGGCGATCGAGGGCATCGGGGGCAGCCTCATCTATCTCGTCGATCGCTACGGCGAGCGCACGATCTACGACGTGGACTTCCTGCCGGTGGCGGACCCGCATCCGGTGCGCGCGGCGGGACTCACGCTGATCGACCACCTGACCCACAATGTGGGCCGCGGCCACATGAACAAGTGGGCGGGCTTCTACGAGCGCCTGTTCAATTTCCGCGAGATCCGCTACTTCGACATCGAGGGCAAGAAGACGGGCCTCTTCAGCAAGGCGATGACGAGCCCTTGCGGCAAGATCCGGATCCCGATCAACGAGAGCCAGGACGACAAGAGCCAGATCGAGGAGTACATCCGCGAGTACCACGGCGAGGGCATCCAGCACATCGCACTCTTCACCGACGACATCTATTCGACCGTCGACGCGCTGCGCTCGAACGGCGTCGAGTTCCAGGACACGCCTGAAACCTATTACGAGGGCGTCGCCGCGCGCGTCGACGGGCACCGCGAGTCGCTCGCGCGCATGCAGGAGCGGCGCATCCTGATCGACGGCAGCGCGAAGGACGGCATCCTGCTGCAGATCTTCACCAGGAACGTCATCGGCCCCATCTTCTTCGAGATCATCCAGCGGAAGGGCAACGAGGGCTTCGGCGAGGGCAACTTCCGCGCGCTCTTCGAGTCCATCGAGCTCGATCAGGAGCGGCGCGGCGTGATCTGAATCGCGGCGGCCTGGAGCCGGTAGTCCCGGTCCCTAGCGGATCACGCGGTAGGCCGTCAAAGTGCCGGGTTCCCAGTTCGGCTGATAGAGCACGTCGTCCACCAGCAGGAAATCGTTCAGATAGATTTCTTGCGCGCGGGTATCGATCACGGTGCGATGGCTGCCGTCCGCCGCTACGACATGCATCAGTCCCGGCCATTCGCTCACGAGGTAA
>DATBSX010000100.1:0-2647 GCA_036559565.1 Steroidobacteraceae bacterium
CGACGCGCGGGCGGACGAAGCTCTTGCGGCGGTGCGCCTTCTTGATGAAGTGGCCGAGCATCTTCTCGGCCGCCTCGAAGTCGGCGATCACGCCGTCCTTCATCGGCCGGATGGCGATGATGTTGCCCGGCGTCTTGCCGAGCATCATCTTCGCTTCCTTGCCCACTGCCTGGATGGTCTTCTTGCCGTTCGGACCCGCCTCTTGGCGGATGGCGACGACGGACGGCTCATCCAGCACGATGCCTTTTCCCCGGACGTAGATGAGGGTATTGGCGGTGCCGAGGTCGATCGCCAAGTCGTTGGAGAAGTAGCTGCGCAGGAATCCAAACATGGGCAAGGTGAGGGGCCTTTTTCCGTTTCTTAACTGAGCCTTAGGACGCGGGTCTAAGGCTGCGAACCGGCGCATATGATACGCTAAGGACGCTACGGGAGATAACGAAGCCCTCCCCGAGCGCCCCTAGTCCGAAAGCCGCAGTCCGAGGGAATGTCGCTAGCCAACGACGACGTACGCCGGATTGCCCGGCTCGCCCGCATTGCGATCACGGAAGACGAAGCCGCGCAGGTGCTCGAACGCCTGAACCGCGTGCTCGCGCTCATCGACGAGATGCGCGCGGTCGACGTCTCCGGCGTCGAGCCGATGGCGCACGCCCGGGAACTCGGCCAGCGGCTGCGTGAGGACAAAGTCACGGAAAGCGACCGGCACGAGCTTTATCAGTCCGTCGCCCCGGCGGTCGAGGCTGACCTCTACCTCGTGCCGAAAGTGATTGAGTAGCTTGCTGAACTCGACCCTGCTCGAGCTCGCCGGGGCATTGGAGGCAAGGGAAGTCTCTTCCGTAGAGCTGACCCGCCGGTTCCTCGACCGCATCCGCCGCCTCAACGGCGAACTGAATGCCTTCATCACCGTGGACGAGGAACGAAGCCTCACTCAGGCGCGCCGCGCCGACGAGCGCCGGGCGCGCGGCGAGAAAGGTCCTTTGCTCGGCATCCCGGTCGGTTTCAAGGACATCTACTGCACCAAAGACCAACTGACGACTTGCGGTTCACGCATGCTGGCCGAGTTCAAGAGTCCCTACGACGCGCATGTGGTCGAGCTGTTCGAGAAGGCCGGCGCCGTATCGCTCGGCAAGACCAACATGGACGAGTTCGCGATGGGCTCGTCGAACGAGAGCTCGCACTTCGGCCCGGTGAAGAACCCCTGGGATCACCGCCGCGTGCCGGGCGGCTCCTCCGGCGGCTCGGCCGCGGCGGTCGCGGCGCGGATGGCGCCCGGCGCGCTCGGCACCGACACCGGCGGCTCGACGCGCCAGCCCGCCGCGTTTTCCGGCGTGAGCGGCCTGCGGCCGACCTACGGTCTCGTCTCGCGCTACGGCCTCGTCGCCTTCGCCTCGTCGCTCGACCAGGCCGGTCCGATCGCCAGGACCGCCGCCGACCTCGCCGCGATGCTCGACGTCATGGCGGGCTTCGACGAGCGCGATTCGACCAGCGTGCAGCGGCAAAAGGAAAAGTATTCCCTCGATCTCGACCTCAAGGGCCTGCGGATCGGCTTGCCCAGGGAGTACTTCGGCGAAGGCCTGGAGCCCGCGGTGCGCGCCGCGGTCGACGCGGCCGTCGCCTGGTTCAAGTCGCAGGGCGCGAAGGTCGTCGAGCTGGAGCTGCCGCACACTCGCGTCGGAATCGCGGCGTACTACGTGATCGCGCCCGCGGAAGCTTCCTCCAACCTCTCGCGCTTCGACGGCGTGCGCTATGGCCACCGCGCGACGGAGTACCACGATCTCATCGACATGTACTGCCGCACGCGCGCCGAGGGCTTCGGCGCCGAGGTGAAGCGACGGATTCTGGTGGGCACCTACGTCCTCTCGCATGGCTACTACGACGCGTACTACCTGCACGCGCAGAAGATCCGCCGGTTGATCGCGCAGGATTTCGCGCGCGCCTTCGAGAAGTGCGACCTCATTCTCGGGCCGACCGCGCCGACCACCGCCTACGAGCTCGGCGCGAAGACCGAGGACCCGGTGCAGATGTATCTCGGCGACATCTTCACCATCCCGGCGCCGCTCGCCGGCTTGCCGGCGCTGTCCATCCCCTGCGGCTTCGACGCGAAGGGGCTGCCGGTCGGGCTGCAGCTCACCGGCCCGCACTTCTCCGAAGCGAAGTTGCTGGGCGCCGCGGCGCGGTATCAGCAGGCGACTGACTGGCATCAACGCGTGCCGAAGGAGACGCCGCTGTGAAATGGCTGCTCTTGCTCGTCGCGGCGAGCGCTTTCGCGCAGGAGAAGACCGAGATGATCGGTCAGCTCGGTGGCCGCAGCACGCTGCTCGTGCTGCACTCCACGCGCAGTGCGGACGGATCGCTGCGACACACCGGTGAATACATCGTCCTGCCGGCGTTGCTGCGCCGCTTCGTCGACGGCGAGTCGAGCCCCGAGATCGGCGTCACCACGCTGCGCGAGGGCACGACCCCCATCCTCTTCGGCCGAGAGCCCACGGGAGAACTTCGCGGTTCGCTGCGCGGCGGAGCGTTCAAAGGTATCCGCTACGGCCCCGGCGGACAGGAGCGCGAGCGCTTCGAGTTCAGCGGGCAGTTTCCCGAGATGTCCAGTTACAAGGCGAGCGTGCGCTGCCAGATGCGCGATGCCGGCTACAGCTCG
>DATBSX010000101.1:0-6049 GCA_036559565.1 Steroidobacteraceae bacterium
TGGAAGCTGCGTGGGTCCAGGCACCAGTCGAGCCAGAGCCCATCGAGCAACGCACTCAATCCGATCACGGTGAAGCGCAGGTCCGGCCGCGGCTGGCCGCGCTCCCGCGCGAGCTCGCCGAGCAACCGCCCGAGCAGGTCGCCATAGCCGCGGCCCTCTTCCTCGTACACGGCGCGCATCTCGGGCGACACGCGCAGCAGTCCCCAGAACACGACCCAGGCGGTCAGCACCTCCGGATCGAGGTTGGGGCGCGAGAACACCGCATTGAAGAAAGCGCGCAGCCGGTTGGTCGGGCTCGGGCCCGCCGCCTCGACCGCGGCCTCGAAGCTCGCGGTCAGCCGCCGGCTGAAGCTGCGGTAGGCCTCGGCGACGAGCGTGTCCTTGCCGGGGAAATGGTGGTTGATGAGGCCGATCGAAACGCCGGCCTCGGTCGCGATGCGGCGCACGGACAGGCCTTCCTGGCCGTGGCGCTTCAGGCACTCGATCGCGGCTTCGATGAGCGCTTCGCGACGGTCGCTTGCGACCTGGCGCTCGTAGCGCGGCTTGCGCGCCGTCCCGGTCACTGCGGGCGCGGCGACTTGCGGTTGATGCTCCAGCCCTTCGGCGGCGCCTCGCCCTGGCGCGCCTCCGGGAACAGCGCGCGCATGCGGCGGGCGAAGCTGCGCAGGCACACCTCGCCCTCGCCCAGCGGGCCGACCGTGTAGCTCGAGGAGCCCATGCCGGCCTGGACGCGCTCGATCAGCGACTTGTCCTCGAGGTTCACGAGCCGGTTGATGCGCCAGTTGAGGTAGCGCGCCGCGCGCATCTCGCGCCGGCCATCCGGAATCGCGTAATTGATATAGCGCAGGACCGTCTCGGTCGGCGACACCGGCACGAACTGCATGAAGTCGATCTGGTCCGGATACAACTCGATGGCGACGTTCGGCCAGAGCTTGTAATAGCTCCAGAGCGGCGCAGGACCTTCCTTCGGCGCCATGCCCCGGAGGAGGCTCTGGTACATCCGCTCGGACACGTGCGGGGACGGATGGTCCACCAGCTCGCCGGACATCTTGTCCACCCACTCCTTCGCCTCGACCATGTAGCTCTTGCCGAAGATGCGCGTGAGGCCCGGGTGCGACACGGGGATGTGCAGTCCATCCGAATAGTTGTCGGAGACGTTCTTCCAGTTGACCATGCGCGTCTGCATCCGCGCCGGGCCGAGAGGCTTGATGTCCTCGAGCGGGGCGCTCGCCATTTCTTCCGCGTACGGCTCGAACTGGTCCTGCACCGAGGGCAGTCCCGGCGCGAAGCGCACGAACACGAAGCCGCGCCAGATCTCCTGCTCGATCGGCGCGAGGCCGTATTGCTTCGGATCCATGCCCGGGTAGTTCGCGCGCATCGGCACGCCGACCAGGCGCCCGTCGGTTGCGTACGACCATGCGTGGTACGGACAGGTGATCATGTGGCCGCAGTTGCCGCTCTCGCGGTCAACCAGGCGCGACGCGCGGTGGCGGCAGACGTTGTGGAAACTGCGGACCTGCCCGTCCTTGCCGCGGACGGTCAGGATGGACTCGTTGATGACGTTCAGCGTCTGGAAGTCGCCCGCCTCCGGCACGTCGTTGACGTGACAGACGAGGTGCCAGCACTTGCTGAAGATGGTCTTGCGCTCGAGCTCGAAGAACTCGGGATCCGAATAAATCCAGCCGGGCAGGCTAAAATCGTCCTCGGTCCGGGACTCGGGCGTCAGGGAGCGCTCAGGGTGAATACGTGCATTCATTGTTGAACGATCGTACAGTAAGCGCCTGGCGGACGTCAAGCGGAGCCCTGTGATGCGACCCACAATTCAGATGTTCGAACCCGACCTGATCGCCTCCATTCTCGCGGAGGCGAAACGCATCATGGCCGAGATCGGCATGGACATCCGCGGGCCGAAGTTGCGCCAGCGCCTGATCGACGCGGGCCTGCCGACGGATGCGAACGGCCGCGTGCTGTTCCCCACGGACGTTGTCAACCGCGCGATCGAGACGGCGCCAAAGTCCTTCACGCTCTACAACCGCGACGGCCAGCCGCACGCTGAGATCGGCGGCTGGAACGTGCACTTCATCCCCGGCTCGAGCGGCCTCAAGATCATGGATCACCGCACGGGCGTGACGCGCCTGGCGGACTCGAAGGACTTCATCGAGTACGCGCGCCTCTGCGACGGCCTTCCGCACATCCCCTACCTCGCGACGGCCTTCTCGACCAACAAGGACATCGAGCCGCAGGTGTCCGACGCCTGGCGCCTGTACATGGTGCTGACGACGACGAAGAAGCCGGTGGTCTCCGGTGCTTTCGGAGAGCACGGCGTGCCGCGCATGGCGGAGATGATGCAGCTCTTCCGCAGCGACCGCGCCGAGCTGATCGCGAAGCCGATGTCCATCTTCACGATCACGGCGACCGGCAACTTCCGCTTCGGCGAGGATTCCTGCCAGAACCTGCTCGACTGCGTCGAGGCCGGGATACCGGTCGAGATCGTGCCGGTGACGCTCATGGGCCTCATCGCGCCGGTCACCCTGGTCGGCGCGGTGGTCTTCCACTGCGTGGACGTCCTGACCGGCATCACGATGGCGCAGGTCGTGAAGCCTGGCGCACCGGTGCTGTTCGGCGGCGCACCCGCGGCGTTCCACATGCGCGCCGCCAGCGCGCCGATGGCGGCGATCGAGGCGCAGCGCCTCAATTGCGGCTATGTCGCCGTCGCGAAATCGCTCGGCTTGCCGACACAGGCGTACATGGCGCTCTCGGACGGCAAGTTCCTGGACGCGCAGGCCGGCGCCGAGACCATGACGAGCGCGATGCTCGCCGCGCTCGCCGGCGTCAACTCGGTCTCCGGCCCCGGCATGCTCGACTTCGTGCTGACCTTCAGCCTGCCGAAGCTCGTTTTCGACAACGAAGTCTGCGGGCAATGCCTGAATTTCGTGCGCGAGACGCACGTGCTCGAGGACATCCCGGCGCGCTCGCTGGTCGACGACGTGCGCGCGAACGACCATTTGATCACGTCGCCGCACACGCTCAAGTACTGGCCGCAGGAGCTGTATTTGACGGATCCGGTCATCGATCGCGAGAACCGCGAGACCTGGGTGAAGGGCGGCTCGATGGAACTGCAGGCGCGCGCGAACGAGCAGGTGGACAAGCGTCTCGCCGCCTACGTGCAGATCGAGACGGACGCGGCGGCCGACGCGGAGATGCGCCGCGTCATCCTCGCGGGCATGAAGTCGCAGACGGAGCTGCCGGCGCTCCCGCCGCCGCCGGATCATTCGAACGACGTGGCGGCGCCCACCCGCCGTCGGGTCGGACGCAGGCCGCGCGCTGACGTCTAGTCTCTCCCTCGGATTTCAAAACAGGCGTGCACTCTAGCATCGCGCTTGAAATCGAAGGGGACTGTCCCCTTCGTGATGTCGCGCACGTCGAGATCGGCAAACGCGGCGCCGTCGAGCTTGAACTTGCGGAAGTTGGTCGAGAAGAGCAGCAGGCCGCCCGGCGCGAGCCGCTTCAGGGTTGCGCGGATGAGGCCCACATGGTCGCGCTGCACGTCGAACTCGTGGTCCATGCGCTTGGAGTTCGAGAATGTCGGCGGGTCGAGGAAGATGAAGTCGTAACGGTCCTTTTCCTCCGTCGCGAGCCAGGCGAGGCAGTCTTCCTGCACGAAGCGGTGCTCGCCGTGGATCCCGTTGATCGAGAGATTCCGCTTCGCCCAGTCGAGGTAGGTCCGCGACATGTCGATGCTGGTCGTCGCCGCCGCGCCACCCGCGGCCGCGTACACCGTCGCGACGCCCGTGTAGCAGAAGAGATTGAGAAACCGCTTGCCCTTCGATGCGGTGCGGATCCGCGCGCGTGTCGCGCGGTGATCTAGGAAGAGACCCGTGTCGAGGTAGTCCGTGAAGTTCACGAGGAACTTGAGCCCGCCCTCCTCCACCACGACACGTTCCTGGACGTCGGCGATCGCCTCGTACTGCGACTTTCCTTTCTGCGGCCGGCGCGTGCGCCAGTAGATCGTGTCGGCCGGCAGGCCCGTGACCTCCGGCAGCACGGAAATCGCCTCCTCGCGCCGCGCGCGCGCCCGGTCGCGATCCACCGTCGCGGGAGGTGCGTATTCCTGCACGTAGAGCCAGCGCCCCGCCGTTCCCGCCGGATCGGACTGGTAGAGGTCGATCGCGAAGGCGTACTCGGGCATGTCGGCGTCGTACACGCGGTAGCAGGAGATCGCCTCGCGTTCCGCCCAGCCGGAGAGCTTGTCGACGTTCTTCTTCAGCCGGTTCGCGAACATCTGTGCGCCCGGACGCGCACGCGCCGCGTCGGCGTCGATCACGGGCATCCGGCCCGGTTCGCGCGACTGGATGAATTCCGAGGGATCGATCGAGAGCCGCAGCAGCCGGCACTCGATCGGCCCGTTCATCATGCGATGGGTGCGGCGTGCATTGATGCCAAGCTCGCGCCCGAGCGCCGGATTGCCGGTGAACACCGCCGCATCCCAGCCGCGATAGCCGGCGCGCAAGCGCTCGCCGAGCAGCGCATACAGCGCCTGCAACTCCTCCGCTTCGCCGATGCGCTCGCCGTAGGGCGGGTTCACGGCGATGAGCCCCGTGGGAGCCTGTTCCTCCGGCAGGTTCGCGAGGTCGCAGCGCTGGAAGAAGAGCAGTTTCGCGAGCCCTGCGCGCCCGGCGTTCACCTCGGCATCGCGAATCGCGACGGGATCGCGATCGAATCCGCGGATGCGCCCGGGCGTCAGGAGATCAGGCTGGCGGCGCGCTTCCGCAGCGGCGCGGAGCGCCTGCCAGGCGGTGGCATCGTGCTGCTTCCAGCGCTCGAAGCCGAATCGCTCGCGGAAGAGTCCCGGCGCGATGTCGGCGGCGATCAGGGCCGCCTCGATCGGAAAGGTCCCCGAGCCGCACATCGGATCGACGAACGCGCCGCCCGCCGCCGCGATCGCCGGCCAGCCCGCGCGCACGAGAATGGCGGCCGCGAGATTCTCCTTGAGCGGAGCGGCGCCCTGCCCGCCGCGATAGCCGCGCCGGTGCAGGCTCTCGCCGGAGAGGTCAATCGCGATCGTGAGCGCGCCGCGCGCGGCGTGCGCATTGATGCGAAGTGTTGGCGAGTCGCGGTCCACGGACGGCCGCGCGCCGGTCTTCTCGCGGAACTGGTCGACGATCGCGTCCTTCACGCGCTGCGCGCCGAACTGCGTGTGCGTGACGCCCGGCACACTGCCCGAGAAATCCACGGCCAGCGTCGCATCGACGTCGAGCTGCGTGCTCCAGTCGATGCCGCGCACGCCCGCATACAGCGTGTCCGCATCGCTGACCGGGAATCGCGCGAGTTGCCACAGCACCCGCAGGCCGAGGCGCGATTCGAGGCATGCGCGATACGCCGCTGCGATGTTGCCCTCGCAGGCGACGCCGCCCAGCACTTCGCGCGCACCCTCGACGCCGAGCGCGACGAGCTCCGATGCCAGCAGGTCTGCCGTCCCAGCCGCGGCCGTCACGAAGAATGGAGCGCGCATCACGGCGCCCCTGGCTTCAGGAGCTCGGCGCCGCGCTGCGGCCGGTCGAGGAATCCGGTCAGGATGCGGTAGATGTCGGGATCGAAAGGCTCGTCGGCATAGCACCAGCGGTCGAAGACGAGCGTGTCCTCCCCGCCGCGCCAGTCGCGCTCGCGGATGCCGATGGGGCCGTCAAAGGGCCATTCGCGGCGCTTGAGTCCCGACAGCGCGAGCCGGGTGCGCACCGCGTGCAACGCCGGCGATTCCTTCCCGATACAGACACCGCGGCAACGGCCAAGCTGGAAACCGAGACAGGATCCCTCGGCCTTCTCGAGCCCGAGCCACTTTACGCAGAGTTCGTATTCGCGCGCGAGCCCGTCGAGCGCCCGCTCGGCATCGCCGCGACGGCGGAACATGCCGTAGCTCGCACCCGGATCGTCAATTTCATCGAGTGGCCGCACCGTCGCGAGTGGCATGGCGGAATCCTCGCGGAGCTTGATGGCCCACAATTCCGAGGATCCGCGGAGCTTGCGGTTGAACGCCGGATGCTTCGCCTTG
>DATBSX010000102.1:0-14320 GCA_036559565.1 Steroidobacteraceae bacterium
GAGCGCGATGAAGATCGCGAGGTTGCTCAATGATGAACCCCGTGATCACGCCCGCCACCGAGCTTCGGGTCCACCGGCACGTTCTGCGGGATGAAATCGTCCGGCGCTCCCGGAACGCTGTAGTCGTAGGCCCAGCGATAGACGACCGGCAGGCGCGGGCCCCAGTTTCCGTGGTGCGGCGGCGTGTCGGGCGTCTGCCACTCGAGCGTCGTCGACTTCCAGGGATTCGGCGGCGCTTTCTCGCCGCGCCAGAGGCTCGTGATCATGTTGAACAGGAAGACCAGCACGGAGGCGGCGACGACGAGCGCCGCGATCGTGATCGCCTCGTTGATCGTATGCACGGACTGCGGCAGGAACTCGGTGTTGCCGAGCGCGTAGTAGCGGCGCGGCACGCCGAGGATACCCAGGTAATGCATTGGGAGGTAGATCGCGTAGGTCCCGAGGAAGGTCATCCAGAAGTGGATCTTGCCGAGCGTCACGTTCCACATGCGGCCCGTGATCTTCGGGTACCAGTGGTAGATCGCGCCGAACACCACGAGGATCGGCGAGACGCCCATCACCATGTGGAAGTGGGCGACCACGAAGTAGGTGTCCGAGAGGGGCAGGTCCACGGTCACGTTGCCGAGGAACAGGCCCGTCAGCCCGCCGTGGATGAAGGTGAAGATGAACCCGATCGCGAACAGCATCGGTACGGTCAGGTGGATGTCGCCCTTCCAGAGCGTCAGCACCCAGTTGTAGACCTTGATCGCGGTCGGCACGGCGATGATAAGCGTCGTCGTCGCGAAGAAGAAGCCGAAATACGGGTTCATGCCGCTGACGTACATGTGGTGCGCCCACACGACGAAAGAAAGTCCGCCGATCGCGAGGATCGCCCAGACCATCATCCGGTAGCCGAAGATGTTCTTGCGCGCGTGCGTCGAGAGCAGGTCCGAAACAATGCCGAAGGCGGGCAGGGCGACGATGTAGACCTCAGGGTGCCCGAAGAACCAGAACAGGTGCTGGAACAGGAGCGGGCTGCCGCCGTTGTGGTCGAGCGTCTGGCCCATCGAGCTCACCGCCGGCATGAAGAAGCTCGTGCCGAGCGTTCCGTCGAGCGTCATCATCACCGCGGAAACGAGCAGAGCCGGGAAGGCGAGCAGGCCGAGGATCGTCGCCATGAAGATGCCCCACACCGAGAGCGGCATGCGCATCATCGTCATGCCCTTGCAGCGCGCCTGCAGCACGGTCGTCACGTAGTTGAGGCCGCCCATCGTGAACGCGATGATGAAAATGCCGAGCGAGACGAGCATCAGGATGATGCCGAGGCCCGAGCCCGGCGTCCCGGGCAGGACCGCCTGCGGCGGGTAGAGCGTCCACCCGGCGCCGGTCGGGCCGCCCGGCACGAAGAAGCTCGAGAGCAGCACGAGCACGGCGAGCAGGTAGACCCAGAAGCTCAGCATGTTCATGTACGGGAACACCATGTCCCGCGCGCCGATCATGAGCGGGATCAGGTAATTGCCGAATCCGCCGAGGAAGAGCGCCGTGAGCAGGTAGATCACCATGATCATCCCGTGCATGGTGATGAACTGGTAATAGTGGTTCGGGTCGACGAAGTGGAACGTCTCGGGAAATCCGAGCTGCAGCCGCATCAGCCCCGAGAGCACGAGGGCGACGAGCCCGACGAAGATCGCGACGAGGGCGTACTGGATCGCGATGACCTTGTGGTCCTGGCTCCAGATGTACTTTTCAATGAACGTATGGGGATCGTGAATCGGGGCATCGCGATCCGCTATTGCAACGTATGCCATCAGTTCGTCCTCGGATCGAGCGTATTGATGTAAGCGACCACGTCGTTGATGGATCGTTCATCCTTGAGCGATTGGGCCATCACCGCCATCTGCCAGCCGTAGTAGTCCTGGCGGTGGGTTCCGCGGACTCCGTGCTGGAAATTCCCGAGCTGCCGGACCAGGTACCAGTCCGACATGTCCGTGAGCCGCGGCGCGTTGAGCGCCCAGATGCCCTGGCCCGCGGGGCCGTGGCAGGCGGCACAGGTCGCATAGAGGCGCCTGCCGCGATCCACGCTGCCGTCGACGCTGGCCGCATGCGCGCTTCCCGGCAGGGACTCGATGTAGGCCGCGACGTTCCGGATCGCCACGTCGTCCGGAAGCATCGACGCGAATGCGCGCATCTGCGCGCCGTAGGTGTCGCCCTCGTGCGCGCCGCGCACGCCGTCCCGGAAGTGGTGCAGCTGCCGGCCGATGTACCACGCGGCCTGGCCGCCGATGCGCGGCGCGTTGAGCGCCGGATTGCCCTCGCCCGCAGGGCCATGGCAGGCCGTGCACACGGCGTACTGGCCGGCGCCCGCGCCGGGATCCGCCTTGGCGAGCGCCTGCGTCTGGCTGTAGGTCGGCATCGCGGCGAGCCAGGTGTTGAATTCGTCGCGCTTCGTGACGACGACGCGGCCGCGCATCGCGAAGTGCCCGACGCCGCAGAGTTCCTCGCACAGGATCTCGTACGAGCCCGGCACGGTCGGCGTGAGCCACAGGTGAGTGATCATGCCCGGGACGAGATCCATCTTGACGCGGAACTGCGTGACGGTGAAGTTGTGCAGCACGTCCTTCGAGCGCAGCAGCACCTTGACCGGCTGGTCCACGGGCAGGTGCAGCTCCGGGCTCGCGACCAGCACGTCGTCGCGGCCCCTGGGGTCATCCGGGTCGAGCCCGAACGGATTTTCCGGCGTGACGAGCGACGCGTCGCTGTGGCCGAGCTCGTTGTCCGCACCCGGGAAGCGGAAGCTCCAGTGCCACTGCTGGCCGACCGCCTCGACGATCGCGGCATCCTTGGGGACATTGACGAACTTGCCCCAGACAAAGAGACCTGGGGCAAGCATGGCGGCGACGCCGACGGAGGTCACGGCGGTGAGCCACCACTCGAGCTTCTTGTTCTCGGGATCGTAGGTCGCGACCTGCTTCTCGCGATGGCGATAGCGCCACACGGTCCAGGCCAGGAAGAGGTTGACCGTGACGAAGACGATGCCCGTGACCCAGAACGTGAGCACCACGGTGTCGTCCATGGTCGTCCAGTTCGACGCGATGGGCGTGAACCACCATGGGCTTGCGAAATGGAATATCAGGGAACCGACGACGAGAAGAACCAGGACTACTGCCATCGCCATCGGGGAGCCCCCTTGTTAAGCGCGAACCCGATCGCCTTGCGCTCGCCGCCGCCTCACGCTCGTGAACGGATTGACAAAATGGCTGTCGATGCCGGCGAACTCGGCTTCGGGATGACGCTTGCTCATCGTGTGCCGGACGACCGATTCCTGGTCACGGCGCGCGTAGATAAGGATGAGATACCTGCCGGCCTCGATGTCGTCGTGGAAGCGCTCGAGCTTCTTGTTTTCCTTCTCGACGCCGATCAGCCCGCCCTCCCAGGCGCCGAAGAGCGTCGCGACGCCGCACAATGCGACATAAACGAACCACGGGATGTTGGCGAAGGGGCCGAACTGGTCGAGCAGGATGCAGCCGACGACGCCTGCGAAGAGGCCGATTGCAGCGCCGAGGAATCCCTCGCGAACGAAATCGAGCGTCTCGAGGTAATTGCCCGCGTGGATGTGCCTCTTCCTGAGGCCGGATTCGTCCTTGGCGATCACGTGGACGAAGAAATCATCGATGCCCACGTCGTGCAGGTCGTCGGAGACACGCGAGGTGCTTTCGAGCTCGGGCGCGACGTAATACAGGCATTTCATCGTTGTCCCCCCGCAACTTTTGAGTCTCGCATAACCCCCCTGTGTTTGGAAGCCTAGGCCGGGCGGCTGCGCAGCCAGTCCACGGCCAGGGCCTCGTCGGTGAAAACCCGCGCGTCGGCGCCGCGATTCCTCGCCACCAGCTCGCCGAAGCGATCCGGGTGAATCATCGGTTCGTGCCCGAGCAGGGCAAGCCGGACGCGCGGGTCCGAGCTCAGGTATTGCTCCGCGATGTGCACGCCAAAGTCGTACCGGTCGAGCAGCGTCGGCAACCGACCGGTGATCTTGCGCACGTCGATGAGCACGCCGATGCGATTCTCGAGCGCAGCCTGGCGGTAGCCTTCGTTGCCGACGCGGAGTGCCTCGTTCCGCGAGTAGATCCCGGTGCAGGTGAGCTCGACGTAGCCCGGGTGAACCTGCACCGCGATCTTGATCCGGAACAAGCGCTCGAGCATCAGGACCCCGCCTGCCAGAGCCAGCCGAAGACGCCGCCCGTCAGCAAGCCGTAGATGAGCCCGTCGAGCGTGTGCTTGAGTGTCGTCGACCAGGGCCGGCTGTACCAGATCGATTGCTGCCAAAGCCCCACCGCATACGCGATGAAAGCGGTCGTGCCGGCGACGCGGAAGACGCTGAGGTACGGAGCGTCTGCCGCAAGCGTCGCATGCGCGAGATAGGCGGCGAGTACCGACACGACGACCGTGTAGACGAACCACTGGATCAGCGACTTCGACATCGTGATCGGCCCGCTCGGGATCACGGTCATGATGACGACGGGGCCGCGCTTGAGCTTCTCGACGAACTCCGGCGCCTGCATGGACTTCATGTCCTTCGCGCGCGGCAGCATGTATTCACCCGGCTGCAGCTGGAATGGCCGCAGCGCGTCCTGCACCCGGTCCTGGTCCGGCAGGGCCGGGCATTCGCCACGGTGCCAGAGCGGCGCCATGTGGATGATCGAGCTTGCGACGAACACGATCACTGCGGAAAGCAGGATGGGCAGCCAGAGTGCTGCAATGAAGCTCACGGAGTTCTCCCGATGAAACGATACAGCGCAGCGCCGATCGAGGCCCCGACGATGGGCGCCACCCAGAACAGCCAGAGCTGTGCGGTGGCCCAGTCGCCGACATAGACCGCGACCGCGGTGCTGCGCGCCGGGTTCACCGACGTGTTCGACACGGGGATGCTGATCAGGTGGATCAGGCACAGGGTCAGGCCGATCGCGAGCGGCGCGAACCCCTGCGGGGCGCGCGTATCCGTGGCGCCCATGATGATCATGAGGAACATCGCCGTCATCACGACCTCGCAGACCAGCACCGACGTCATGCTGTAACCGCCCGGTGAATGGGCGTCGTAGCCGTTCGATGCGAATCCGGCCGCAACGTCGAATCCCGCGCTGCCGCTCGCGATCACGAGGAGCACGCCGCCGGCGACGATGCCGCCCGCCACCTGGGCCACGATGTACGGCAGGAGCTGCCCGGCCGGGAAACGGCCGCCTACACAGAGCCCGATCGAAACGGCGGGATTCAGGTGACAACCCGAGATGTGGCCGATGGCATAGGCCATCGTCACCACGGTCAGCCCGAATGCGAGCGACACGCCGAGCAGGCCGATTCCGACGTCCGGAAAGGCGGCCGCGAGAACCGCGCTGCCGCAGCCTCCGAGCACCAGCCAGAACGTTCCGATGAATTCCGCAAAGTACTTCTTCATCTGGGCATCTCCCTGAGCTTGACGGTATCAAGAGCCTGTCCCTTGCGCCCGCCGCGGACCAGCGCGCCCTGACCGAGCGATGTCTCGATCATGACGCGGGCCGTGTCGGCCGAGCGGCGCACGAGGGCGACGGCGCCGTCGTGCAGGAATTTCGAGTCGCGCACGTACTGCTCGTTTTTCTCCATGTCCTCCGCGCTCCATCCGCGCGAGTGCGCGATGAACGGGAACTGCGGGAACTGGCAGCCGAGCTCCGCGAAGAAAGTCAGCACCTGGCCGACGACCGCCTGCACGTTGTCCTGGCCGCCCGTCACGATCAGCGAGACGACCTTGTTCTTCAACAGGTGCCGGTTCGCGATGGTCTCCTGGTTCTGGACGCAGTTCATGCGCTCGATCATCTTGTAGTAGAGGCTGCTCGCGCCGCCCCAGCGGATCGGCGTCGCGATCACGATCACGTCCGCCCAGTGCACGACGCCCTCGTATACCTGGTCCATCTGGTCCTTCGAGTCCATCTGCGTGATGGAGCAGGGCCAGGTGCAGGCTCGCGCCGACTTGGAGTAGAAGCCCTCGCAGGCGCGAAATGACAGTTCGCGCACCTTGATCAGCCGGGTCTCGCACTCGCTTTCGCGGCTTTCGCGCGCGTTTGCGAGCGCGTGCAGCAGCAGGTCCTCGGACGTGCTGTAGCGCGGGTGGAGCTTCGTCATGGCGGTGGTCGAGAGGCCGAGGATCCGGATCGGCCCCGGCTCGCGTTTCGGCTCGCGCGCGAGCGGGTGGGGCTCGTGCGGCAGCCGACCGCGCTTCGTCACCGCCACCTCGGACACGAGTACGCGCCCGTTCTCCACCTTGACGGCGTGCGACGGCACGCGATCCGCCTCGTAGCCGGGCTCACCCGCGCCGGTCTGCCAGTGGAACTTGTAGAAGTGCCAGGGGCAGACGACGAAGTCGCCCTCGATGTGCCCCTGGCCGAGCGGGCCGCCGACGTGGTTGCAGACGCCGGAGATCGCGCCGAAAGTCCCGTCGCGGTGCGTCAGCGCGAGGCGCTTCGCGCCGAGGCGCACTTCCTGGACGGACCGCGCGGCGAGCTCGGCGCTCGAGCCGACGTCGACCCACTTATCGCCGGTCACGGCGCACGACCAGCTTGAGCGCGGACCAGACGTCGGAAACGGCGCAGACCTTGATGTCCACGAATCCGAGCGGCAGCGCGAGCGAGCGGATCACGTCCTCGGTGACGTCGGTCGCGACGCCCGAGGACTTCTTGGGCCAGGAGACCCAAACCGGCGTCGCCGCATCGAGCGCCCCTCGATAGCTGCGCAGCGCCTTCGCAAGCTCCTCTTTCTTCATTGCGAAATGATGGACGACGTCAGCCCTGGCGCGGCCGCTGCCCGCGATCCTGGCGCCGTCGGGCAGCGGTGCCAGGATCTTGCGATAATCCTTCGGCGCATGGACGGCCCTCATCGTCATGCCGGGCTTGAGGCCGAGCTTGGCGGCGAGGGGCGTGCCCGAGTAACCGGTCAAGCCCGGCCCTGTCCGCGGTACAGGAAGGCGACGACCGCGCCGAGTATCAGCGTCAGGACCGTGTCGAACACGATCTGCTTGCACGCAACGTCGCCCGGCGTCGGCAGCACGACGTAATAGATGAGGTAAGTCGGGATGACGGCGAGGCAGGCGACCGCAAAGCCGAAGCGCAGACCCTGGCCGAGCCACGCCTTATTCTCGACGCCGCGCGCGTAGATCCAGACGAAGCCTCCGGCGAGGATCGCGTGCGCAAGCAGCATCAACGGCAGCATGGATTGCTGCTCGGCCTCGGGCCGCATGGTGCCCATCGCCTGGTAGTCGGCGTTCAGCAGCATGCCGTGGACAACGATGCCGCCGATCATCCAGAGCACGAAGATCACGAGCCAGGCGATCAGGAATTTCTTGTTCATGAGTCCTCCCAAACAACCATGGTGCGGATCTTACGCCTCGGCCGGGCCCCCGATCAGCACGGAGGTCATCGAGATCGATCCCTGGACCCTGGCATTGAAGAATTCGGCCCGCTCGCCGGGTTGTTGCAGTGCAATCGCGTACAGGAGCGGCAGGTAGTGCTCGGGCGTCGGCACGGCGAGGCGGCCCTCGTCGTGCGTGGGGTAGACCATCAGGGCATCGTGGCGTCCCGCCGCCACGTGCGCCCGGATCTCGGCGTCGCAGCGGCTCGCCCAGGCGAGCGGCGTCGGGTCACGGAAGTCGAACTGCCGCAGGTTGTGCACGATGTTGCCGCTGCCCATCACGAGCACGCCCTCGTCGCGCAGCGGCGCGAGTTGCCGTGCGAGCTCGTAGTGATGACGGCCGGGGCGGCTCGTGTCCATGCTGAGCTGCACGACGGGCACGTCCGCCTCCGGGTACATCGCGACGAGCACGCTCCAGGCCCCGTGGTCGAGCCCGCGGCGCGGATCGAGCCGCACGCGCTCGCTCGCGACGAGTTCCGCGACGCGCCGCGCGAGCGCGGGTTCGCCCGGCGCCGGGTAGCGCACCTCGAACAGCGCGCGCGGGAAACCGTAGAAATCATGGATCGTCTCGGGCGCGTCGGTCGCGGTCGCGTAGGCGTCCCGCGTCTCCCAGTGCGCGGAGACGCAGAGGATCGCCTTCGGCCGCGCCAGGGTGTTGCCGAGCACCGTCCAGTTTGCGCGGAACTCGTTGTGCTCGATGGCATTCATCGGGTTGCCGTGCCCGACGAAGAGGACCGGCATCTTCACGTCGCTTGCTCCCGTCCGATCAGGTCCCACTTGTTCCCGTACAGATCTAGGAACACGGCGACGGTTCCATAGGACTCGCGGCGCGGTTCCTCGAGGAAGCGTACGCCTTCGGCGAGCATCCGTGCCCGCTCACGCGCGAAGTCATCGGTCTCGAGAAAGAGGAACACCCGGCCGCCGGACTGGTTGCCGACGGCGCGCTCCTGTTCCGGCGTCGCCGCGCGCGCGAGGAGGAGCGCCGCGCCCCGCTCACCGTGAGGGGCAACGCGCACCCAGCGCTTGCCGGCGGCAAGCGCCGTGTCCTCGAGGAGCTCGAAGCCGAGCGCCCGCGTGAAGAATCCGATCGCCTCGTCATAGTCGCGCACCAGCAGGGCGAGCTGCGTGATCCGGGCGTTCACCGCTGCTCCAGCATGAGTCGAACGCCAAATGCGACGAGGATCGTGCCGCAGGCCGCATCCATCCAGCGGCGCAGCGCCGGCCGCAGGAAGAATGTCCGCGACCGATCCACGGCCCAGGCGATGAAACCGAGCCACAGGATGCCCTCGACGAAGTGAATGGCGGCAAGGAGCATGGATTTCAGCAGCACCGCGTCGCCGGGCGCGAGGAACTGCGGCAGCAGCGCGAAGTAGAAGACGATCACTTTCGGGTTCAGCAGGTTCGTGAGCAGTCCCTCGCGGAAGGAGCGCAGCGCCGGCACGCTTGCGGCGGCGACACCATCGGCCGGCTGCGCGGGCGCGCCGCGCTGCGCCCTTCGCAGCGACTGCAGGCCGAGCCAGGCGAGGTAGCCGGCACCCGCGACCTTGAGCACGAGGAAGGCCGTCTCGGAATGCGCGATCACCGCCGAGACGCCGAGAGCAGAGAGCAGCGCGTGCACGAACAGTCCCGTGCAGATGCCGGAGACTGTGAGCCACCCGTCTCGACGTCCGCCGCGCAGAGAGTTCCGCACGACCAGAAAGGTATCCGCGCCGGGCACCATCGTCATGAGCGCCGCGACGAACGCGAAAGTGAGCACCTGCGGATCGACCAGGCTCATGACTTTCGGCGGCGGAAGCAGCCGGTCTCATGGTCGTTCACGATTCCGACCGCCTGCATGAACGCATAGCAGATCGTCGTGCCGACGAAGCGGAATCCCCGCCGCTTGAGTTCCTTGCTGAGCGAGTCGGCCTCAGGCCTGGCGCCCGCGAAGTTCCACAGGAAACCATCGAAGCTTCCGAACTCGCGCTGGACCTTCAGGAACGCGGCGGCGTTCGTGACGGTGCTCTCGATCTTGAGGCGATTGCGCACGATCCCGGGGTCGCGCATGAGCTTTGCCCGGCGCGCGGCGGTGAATCGCGCGACCTTCGCCGCGTCGAAATCCGCGAAGGCGCGCCGGTATGCCTCGCGCTTGTTGAGGATGGTCTCCCAGCTGAGGCCGGCCTGGGCGCCCTCGAGCGTGAGGAACTCGAACAGCACACGGTCGTCGTGCACGGGCACGCCCCACTCGCGGTCGTGGTATTCGATCATGGCGGGCGAGCGCGCCCAGGCGCAGCGCTTCATGGGTCTGACACGAAGTGGCGGAGTTCCTCCGCGCCGAACTTGATCAGCCCGTCGAAGCGGAACCCGAGCTTGCCGAGGAGCTTGATGGAGGGCTCGTTGTCCTTCGTCGTGATCGCGACGATGCGGCCGAGCCCGAGCGTCTCGCGCGCATGCTTCATGACGGCCTGGGCGGATTCGAGCGCGTAGCCTTGCGATCCATGCTCCGGAAAGAAGGAGAACCCGATGTCCGGGTCCGGCAGCGTGTCGCGCTTCAGCACGCCGCACATGCCGAGCGCGACGCCGTCGGACTTGCGCACTACGCGGAGCAACCCGTGGCCATAGCGGGCGTAGCCTGCGACCGGGCCTTCGGCGATGTACTTCTGCGCGTCGACGAGCGTGCGCACGCCGCGATCGCCGATGTAACGCAGGAACGACGGTTCGTTCACCAGGCGCAGCACGAAGTCGGCGTCTGCCTCGTTGAACTCATGCAGGGCGAGGCGCCCGGTCTCGATCGCAATCACTGGTGCAGCGCCCAGAACGGCAGCACCGTGCGGTCGACGAAGTTCATCTTGCGGTAGACGGCGATCGCGCGCTCGTTGTCCGCATAGACGTGCAGGAAGGGCGTGAATCCGCGGTCGAACGCTGAGTTGCAGAGGATCGCGAGCAGGCGCTGCGCATAGCCGCGCCCCGTGTAATCGGGATGCGTGCAGACGGCGGAGAGTTCCTGGTAGCCGTCGAGCCGCATGCGCTCTCCGGCCATCGCTGCGAGCCGGGATCCGTCGTAGATGCCGAGGTAGCTTCCCATTTCGAGCGTCCGCGACCGGAAGAAGCCGGGGAACACGAGGTCGGTCAGCGCGATCATGTCCGGCGCCTCGGCCGCCGTCATCGTCGTCACGGGCGGCCCGGGAACGTCGGGCGCGCGCGTATTGCAGATCATCTGCAGCACCGGCTTCTTGGGCTCGAGCTGCCATCCGGGCGGAGCTTCCGGCGCGACGTTGACGACGAAGACGGACTCCGCGTCGTCGACGAGGCTCGTCAGCTGGTTCGCGGCCCGTGCCGAAGGCTCGCCGACTGCCGCGAAGGGTACGATGGATGCCGGATACCGGGCCGCTCCGTCGGCCGTCAGCGCAAGCCCGGCGTGCTGCGTCATCAGCGAATGCCAGACCGGATTGTCGAGCGGATGCGAAGCCAACTGCGGGCCTCAGGCGGCGACGCCGAAGGCCCTGCCGATCGCCGCCGTCAGGGCCATGGCGATTGCGCCCCAGAAGGTGACGCGCAGCGTGCCCTTCAGGACGTTGGCGCGTCCGACGCGCGCGGCGACGGCGCCGAGCAGTGCGAGGAAGGCGAGCGACAAGGCGGCCACGATCAACCCGACTTGCGCGGGAGGCGCGACGATCACGGTCGCGAGCGGCAGGGCGGCCCCCACGGCGAATGACGCCGCGGATGCGAGCGCGGCCTGGATCGGGCGCGCGAGCAGGATCTCGGAGATCCCGAGCTCGTCGCGCGCGTGTGCGCCCAGCGCATCCTTGGCCATCAATTGCCTCGAGACCTCGGCGGCGAGCTTCGGGTCGAGGCCGCGCTCGACGTAGATCGCCTCGAGCTCACGGTGCTCGGCTTCGGGCTCCTCTTCGAGCTCGCGGCGTTCCCGCGCCAGGTCCGAATTCTCCGTGTCGGCCTGCGAGCTGACTGAGACGTATTCACCGGCCGCCATCGACATCGCGCCGGCGACGAGGCCGGCGAGACCGGCGACCACCACGGCGCCGCGGTCCGCGCCTGCGGCGGCGACGCCGATCACGAGGCTTGCGGTCGAGACGATGCCGTCGTTCGCGCCGAGGACCGCCGCCCGAAGCCAGCCGATACGGCCCGAGCCATGTCGTTCGCGGTGGCGCACGCTACTTCTGGTTGAACGCGTAGCGTCCCGGTCCGAGGAGGCCGAGAGCGATCGCAGCGAAGAAGAACATGTATTGCGCCTCGAGAGCGAGGCCTCCGGACTGCGGATTGATGGCGAACAACTGCCCGCCGTGGGCGAGGCCGAACGCAAACAGCATGTTGACGGCGATCAGCCAGGCGCCGATCCGCGAATACCAGCCCGCGATGACCAGCAGCGGGGCAATGACCTCGCCGACGTAGACGCCGTACTTGAAGAAGACCGGCAGGCCCTCGTTCGCCAGCATGCCGTCGAGCCAGTCGACGCCGCCCGTCAGCTTGTGGATGCCGTGCAGCAGGATCGCGATTCCGAGCACGATGCGCAGGATCAGCTTGCCGGCGCTTTCATGAAGGTGTGTCATGTGGACTAGGATACGTCCCCATGGTCCACAAACCAAAAGACCCCGACCAGGAGCATCTCGACGACCTCCTCGACGCGGCGCTGGCGGGCACGTTCCCGGCCAGCGACCCGGTCGCCCACCTGGTCAAGGATACGAAGGGCGAGCCGCCACCCCCCGTCGAAGGCGAAAAGCAGCCCCGCTAGGAGGATGCGCGCTGGGGCATGCGCGTCGGACGCCGCTCGAGCACGCCGCCGCAGTTCGGGCACTTGCCGGCGAGCGGCGCGTCGGCGCAGGCGGCGCAGAACGTACACTCGAACGAGCAGATGACGGCGTCCGCGGAATCGGCCGGGAGGGAGCGTCCGCAGCGTTCGCAACTTGCGCGCATTTCGAGCATTGGCCTGACCTCACGCGGGACGGAATTGTAACGCATGATCCGGATCATCTCGCCGGCCAGCGACCAGGAATGGCGCGACGCCGGGACCCTGATGTCCGAGCTGAAGGACTGGGACCTCGCGCATTCGCGGGCGCTCGGACTCGATGCCGCGGAGGTCGCGCGCTTCTTCTATCCGGACGGCGACCAGATCAGCGGCAGAATCCTGCTGCTCGCCATGGACGGGCATTCGCCCGCGGGTTGCGCCGCCATCCATCGGCTCGACGAGATCGCGTGCGAACTGCACAGCGTGTACGTGCGGCCGGCGAGCCGCGCAGCCGGCATCGCCGGCCAGCTGGTGCGGCAGCTCGTGGAACAGGCGAGGGAAGCGGGCTACCGCGTCATGCGCCTCGAGACCGCAACCTTCATGGGCGAGGCGCAGAAACTCTATGCATCGCTGGGATTCCGCGTGCGGGAACCCTACCGCCCCATTCCGCCCCAGTTCGTCCCGTTCACGATTCCCATGGAAATCGACCTGGGGTAGGGCGGGCTTCGGCTGCTATTTCCGGCGGCCGAAGACGAGGAGCAGGGCGCCGGCGGCGATCGCGCCGATCGACAGCCATTGCGGGACCGCGACCGAATCCTTCTCCTTGACCGAGAGCTCGACATTGCCCACCTGCGTCGCGTGCTTGTCGGTGTAGTCGAACTTGCCGCGCGCGAGGCCGAACACGCCGAGCGCGATCAGCACGATGGCAACGATGTAGACGACACTCTTGTTCATGGCTTTCTTTCTCCGTCGGGATGTTGTTCGGCCGGGGTCAGCGCCTTCACGTCGGCGACTATCATCGTACCCGTTCCCTCGTTCGTGAAGACTTCAGCAAGCACGCTGTCGCGCGCGTTGTACGAAATGACGTGCACGCGACGCACGCCGCCGCGGATCGCCGACTCGATGGCCGAGGCCTTCGGCAGCATGCCATCCTCGAGGCTGCCCGCCTTCTCGAGGCGCTTGAGGCCCGCCAGGTCCGTGAATGAGACCAGCGAGCGCGGATCGTCGCGGCGCTCGAGGATGCCCGGCGCGCCGGTGCAGAGGATCAGCTTCTCCGCGCCGAGCGCGGCGCCGATCGCCGCGGCGACCGTATCCGCGTTGATGTTCAGGACGACGCCCGCGTCATCGGCCGAGACCGGGCTGATGACCGGCATGAGGCCCGCATCGAGTTCCTTGCGGATGACGGTCGTGTCGATCGAGACGATGTCGCCGACGAAGCCGTAATCCACCGGCTCGCCGTCGACGTGGACGGGCGGGCGCCGGATGGCGCGCACGAGGCCCGCGTCGACGCCCGAGAGGCCGACCGCGTCGATGCCGAGCTCGCGGCAGGTCGCGAGGATCCGCGTGTTGATGAGCCCGTTCAGCACCATCGTCGTCGCGTCGATCGAGCGGTCGTCGGTGATGCGCCGGCCGCGCACCATGCGCGGCTCGATGCCGAGCGAGCGCTGCATCTCGTCGAGCTGCGGCCCGCCGCCGTGCACCATCACGACGCGGATGCCGAGGTGGTGCAGGATCGCGATCTGCTCGACCAGCGAACGCGTGCCGGCGGCGTCGCCGAAGATCGCGCCGCCCGCCTTGATGACGAAGACCTTGCCCTTGTAGAGGCGGATATACGGCGCAGCGCCGCGCAAGGCGGCAATCACCGCGGTCTGGTCAATCCGGTGCGTCGTCACCATCCCGAAAAGCTCCTTGTATCAGGTCCAGCCCGGCGCCGGTGCGAGCAGGCCATCGGTCTCGTCGAATCCCTGCAGCCGGTTCATCCACTGCATGGCGCCGCCGGCGGCGCCCTTCACGAGGTTGTCGAGGACCGTCATCACGACGATCGTCCGGCCGTCCGCGACCGCCGAGACGTGAGCATAGTTGCTCGCGACCACGTCTTTCATCCTCGGGGGTTCGTCGAGCACGCGCACGAAGGGCTTTCCGGCATAGAAGCCGCGGAGCGCCGCGATCGCGCCTGCGGTGTCGAGC
>DATBSX010000103.1:0-9324 GCA_036559565.1 Steroidobacteraceae bacterium
GCCGCTGATCTTCCTGACCGTCGCCGGCGAGCAGAGCACCGCCACGGTGGTCTCGCAGCCGGGGGTCGATCAGATCGCCAGCGACCTGCAGTCCGGCGGCAACATGGAGGGCAAGGAGGCGCGCTTCGGCATCACCAACAGCGCGCTGTGGGCCAACGCGACGACCGCGGCCTCGAACGGCTCGGTCAACTCGATGCACGGTTCCTTCACGCCACTCGGCGGAATGATCCCGATGTGGCTGATGCAGCTCGGCGAGGTCGTCTTCGGCGGGACCGGCAGCGGGCTCTACGGCATGCTGATGTTCGCGATCGTCGCCGTCTTCCTCGCCGGCCTCATGGTGGGGCGGACGCCGGAGTACCTCGGCAAGAAGATCGAGGCCTACGAGGTCAAGATGGCCGCGATCGCGCTGCTCGTGCCCTGCCTCGTGGTGCTGGTCGGCACGGCGATCGCGAGCGTGGTTCCCCAGGGCACGAGCAGCGCCCTGAACCCCAATCCGCACGGCTTCTCGGAGATCCTGTACGCGTTCTCCTCGGCCGGCAACAACAACGGCAGCGCCTTCGCGAGCATCTCGGCGAACACGCCCTTCTACAACGTCGCGCTCGGCATCGCGATGTGGCTGTCCCGTTACTGGCTCATGATCCCGGTGCTCGCGATCGCGGGCAGCCTCGCCGCCAAGCGGGCGACGGCCGTGACGGCGGGAACGCTCCCGACTCACACGCCGCTCTTCGTCGTCATGCTCGTCGGCGTCGTGCTGATGGTCGGCGCGCTGACCTTCCTGCCGGCACTCGCGCTCGGGCCGATCGTCGAGCACCTCATGATGACGGGTGTCCCATGAAACCGATGGTAACGCGGCCGATCGTGATGGCCGCGATCGCGGGATCGTTCCGCAAGCTCGACCCGCGGTTACAGTTCCGCAACCCCGTGATGTTCGTCGTGCTCATCGGCAGCATCCTCACGACGATCATCGGCCTCGCCGCCGCGACCGGGGCCGCGCCCGGCGCCGGGCGCCCCGGGTTCGTGCTGTGGGTGTCGGCCTGGCTGTGGCTCACCGTATTGTTCGCCAACTTCGCCGAGGCGGTCGCGGAAGGGCGCGGCAAGGCGCAGGCCGAGGCCCTCCGCGCGATGCGCAGGCACGTGCACGCCCGCCGGCTCATCCTGCGCGCCGACGGGGGCTATGACCGCGCCGCCTACCACACGGTCGAGTCCGCGGCGCTTCGGCTCGGCGACGTCGTCGTGGTCGCCGCCGACGAGACCATCCCGGCCGACGGCGAGGTCATCGAGGGAGTCGCTTCGGTCAACGAGAGCGCGGTGACCGGGGAGTCCGCGCCGGTGCTGCGCGAGGCGGGCGGCGACTTCTCGTCAGTGACGGGCGGCACGCGCGTGCTGTCCGACTGGATCGTCGTACGAGTCACGAGCCGCGAAGGCGAGGGTTTCCTCGACCGCATGATCGCGATGGTCGAGGGCGCGAAGCGCGGCCGCACGCCGAACGAGATTGCGCTCTCGATCCTGCTCGCATTCATGACCATCGTCTTCCTGCTGGCCACGGCGACGCTCGCGCCTTTCTCCGCGAATGCCGTCGCCGCCGCGGGTCAGGGCCAGGTCGTATCCATCACGGTGCTGATTGCGCTCCTGGTCTGCCTGATCCCGACCACGATCGGCGGGCTGCTCTCGGCGATCGGCATCGCCGGCATGGACCGCATGGTCCGCGCCAACGTGATCGCCTCCTCCGGCCGCGCCATCGAGGCCGCCGGCGACGTGGACGTCCTGCTGCTCGACAAGACCGGGACGATCACGCTGGGCGACCGGCAGGCGACGTCGTTTCGCCCTGCGCCCGGTACGCAACCGCCGGAGCTCGCCGAAGCCGCGCAGCTTGCCTCGCTCGCCGACGAGACGCCGGAAGGGCGCTCGATCGTGATCCTGGCGAAGCAGCAGTTTTCGCTGCGCGGACGCGACCTCGCCGCGACGCAGCACACCTTCCACAAGTTCTCGGCGCAGACGCGCATGAGCGGCGTCGACCTCGACGGCCGGCGCCTGCGGAAGGGGGCCGCCGACGCCGTGCGCAGCTTCATCGAGGCGGAGGGCGGCGTGTGGCCGGGGCAGGTCACCGTGATGGTGGACGAGATCGCGCGCTCCGGCGCGACGCCGCTCGTGGTGGCCGATGGCCGGCGCGCCCTCGGCGTCGTCGAGCTGCGCGACGTCGTCAAGCGCGACATCCGGGAGCGCTTCGCAGAATTGCGCGAGATGGGCATCAAGACGGTCATGGTGACGGGCGACAACCGCCTGACGGCGGCCGCGATCGCTGCCGAAGCGGGCGTGGACGAGTTCCTCGCGGAAGCGACGCCCGAGACCAAGCTCGCGCTGATCCGCCGCCACCAGGCCGAGGGGCGGCTGGTGGCGATGTGCGGCGACGGCACCAACGACGCGCCCGCGCTCGCGCAGGCGGACGTCGCGGTCGCCATGAACACGGGCACGCAGGCGGCGAAGGAAGCCGGCAACATGGTGGACCTCGACTCGAACCCGACGAAGCTGATCGAGATCGTGGATGTCGGTAAGCAGATGCTCGTCACGCGCGGCGCGCTCACCACCTTTTCGGTGGCGAACGACGTTGCCAAGTATTTCGCCATCATTCCCGCCGCCTTCGCGGTGACCTACCCGTCGCTCAATGCGCTGAACGTCATGGGGCTCGCGACCCCGGACAGCGCGATCCTGTCGGCGGTGATCTTCAACGCCCTCATCATCGTCGCGCTGGTTCCGCTGGCGCTGCGCGGCGTGAAGACGCGTGCGGCCTCCGCGTTGGTTCTGCTGCGCCGGAACCTCCTGGTCTACGGTCTCGGCGGGATCATCGTCCCGTTCGCCGGCATCAAGCTGATCGATATGTTGCTCGCCGCGGCGGGCTGGACCTGAGGAATCGCCATGTTCAAGGAACTCCGTCCCGCACTCGTCGTCTTCGGCCTGCTCACCGTGATCACGGGGCTCGTGTATCCGGGCATCGTCACGCTGATCGGACGGCTCGCCTTCCCGGAGCAGGCGACGGGAAGCGTCGTCATGCAGGGCGGCCGCGCCGTCGGTTCCGCGCTGTTCGGCCAGCCATTCAGCGATCCCCGCTATTTCTGGAGCCGCCCCTCGGCCACGGGTCCGCAGCCGTACAACGGCGGCGCGTCATCCGGGTCTAACCTCGGCGCGATCAATCCGGCGCTCGCCGAGGCGGTCACCGCGCGCGTGGCGGCGCTTCGCGCCGCCGACCCCGGAAACGAACGTTCAGTGCCGGTCGATCTCGTAACGGCATCCGGCAGCGGCCTCGATCCGCACATCACGCCGGCCGCGGCGCGCTACCAGGCGGACCGTGTGGCGCGCGAGCGCGGCATGACAAAAGAAGATGTCCTTGCCCTCATCGAGCGCCACACCGAGGGCCGGACGTTCGGCGTCCTCGGCGAGCCGCGGGTCAACGTGCTGCTGCTGAACCTGGCGCTCGACTCAACGCATTGAGGGATTGCGACTAAGCTAGCGCGATGGACGAATCGCGCCCGGACCCGGACGAATTGCTGGCCCAGGTGCGGGCAGAGGAAGCCCGCGCGAAGCGCGGTCGCCTGCGCATCTTCTTCGGCGCCTCCGCTGGCGTCGGCAAGACCTACGCCATGCTCGAAGCGGCGCGCGTCGCAAAGGCAGCCGGCACGGACGTCGTCATCGGTTACATCGAGCCCCACGGCCGGGTCGAGACCGAGCGACTGATGGAAGGCCTCGAGCGGCTGCCGACGCTGCCGGTGCGTTACCGCGGCATTACCCGCCAGGAATTCGACCTTGACGCGGCGCTCACACGGCGGCCTGCGATCCTCCTGGTCGACGAGCTCGCGCATTCCAACCTGTCCGGCGGCGAGCCGCCGCCGCGTCATCCCAAGCGCTGGCAGGACATCGAGGAGCTCCTGGACGCCGGCCTCGACGTGTGGACCACGGTCAACATCCAGCACCTCGAGAGCCTCAACGACGTGATCGCCCAGATCACGGGCGTGCGCCAGCGCGAGACAGTGCCGGACCGCATCTTCGAGCAGGCCGACGAAGTCGAGCTCATCGACCTGCCGCCGGACGACCTGATTGCGCGGCTGAAAGCGGGCAAGGTTTACGTTCCGGAAGAAGTCGCCACGGCCGTCGACCGCTTCTTCCGCAAGCCGAACCTGATGGCGCTGCGCGAACTTGCGCTCCGGCGCGTCGCCGACCGCGTGGACGTCGCGGCGCGCGAAGCGTTCGGGCCCGTCCCGGGCTCGCGTCCCTGGCTCGCGCGGGACCGGATCCTGGTCGCCATCGGCCCGGACCCGCAGGCAGAGCAGCTGGTGCGCGCCGGCAAGCGCCTGGCCGACGCGCTCGACGCGAACTGGTCGGTCATCTACGTCGAGACGCCCGCGCTGCTGCGACTTTCCGAAGGCGAGCGCAACCGCCGCATCGACCTCCTGCGCCTGGCCGAGTCGCTCGGCGCCGAGACCGTGACGCTCGATGGGCCGACCGCAGCCGAGGCGATCGAGCAGTACGCGCAGACGCGCCGGGTGAACCGCGTGCTCATGGGCGCCCCGAAGCGGCGCGGCTGGCGCGCTTTGCTCCGGCCCTCGACCACGACGACCCTCGTGCGCCGCGCGCGTGGCTTCGACGTCATCACGATCGCGGAGGAGGAAGGCAGCGCCGGCCGTGCCCGGGAAGGGTCGAAGGCGATGGCGCCGGCAGCCGTCTTCCGCTGGGAGCGAGTCGGCTGGGCACTGCTCACGACCGCGACCTGCACGGCGCTCGGCTTCGCCATGTTTTCTTCCTTCGAGCTCACGAACATCGCGATGGTCTATGTGCTCGGCGCGACGATCGCGGGACTGCGGTTCGGGCGCGTTCCCGCGGTCATGAGCGCAGTCGCGAACGTCGCGGCCTTCGACTTCTTCTTCGTGCCGCCCCGCTACACGTTTGCGGTTTCGGACGTGCAGTACGTGGTCACCTTCGCGGTCATGCTGGTCGTCACGCTCGTGATCGCGAACCTGATGGCGAACGTGCGCCAGCAGACGCGCGTCGCCGGCGCCCGCGAGAGGCGCACGGCGCTCCTGTACGCCATGAGCCGGGAGCTCGCCGCGACGCGCGGGATTGCCAGCATGGCCGAGGTCGCGGCGCGCCACGTGGCGGAAGTGTTCGAATGCGAAGCCGTCCTGCTCCTGCCGGACGAAGAGGGACGCCTGCAGGAGCCGCGGCCCGCGCCGGGGGCGAGCTACTCGCCTGAACTCGCGGACCTTCCGATCGCGCAGTGGGTGGCGGATCACGGCCGCCGGGCCGGCATCGGCTCCGACACGTTGCCGTCGGCGCCCGCACTCTACGTGCCGCTCGGCGAGGCAAGGCAGCGCCTCGGCGTGCTGGCGGTCCTGCCGCGCAACCGCCGGCGCGTGCTGCTGCCGGAGCAGCTGCACCTGCTCGAGACCTTCGCGAGCCAGGTCGGCCTTGCGCTCGAGCGCGCGCAACTGACGGAGTCCACGGAAGAAGCGCGGGTCTCCGCCGAGAGCGAGCGCCTGCGCAACACGATGCTCGCATCCATCTCGCACGACCTGCGCACGCCGCTCGCCGTGATGGGCGCGGCGGCCAGCACGCTCGCCCGGCGGGAGCCGGCGCTGGACGAGTCCACGCGCATCGCGCTCGCAGCTTCCATCGAGGACAAGGTGCACGAGATGACGGACCTCATCTCGAACGTCCTCGACCTCACGCGGCTGGAGTCCGGCCAGGTTGCGCTACGCCGCGACTGGGAGACCCTGGACGACCTCGCCGCCTCCGCGTTGCGCCGCGTCGAGGGGCGGGCGCGGACGCACCAGATCGTCATCGACCTCGCGCCGGACCTGCCCGCCGTGCACGTCGATGCCGCGCTGGTGGTTCAGGTCTTCGCCAACCTGTTCGACAACGTCCTGAAGTACACGCCGGCCGGCACGCGCGCCCGCGTGTCGGCGGCCGCAGACGGGCCGTTCGTGCGCGTGACGGTGGATGACGACGGCCCGGGTTTCCCGCCCGGCGACCCGAACCGGCTGTTCGACAAGTTCCAGCGCGGTGTGGACGAGCCGGCGACGGTCGGCGTCGGCCTCGGCCTCGCGATCTGCCGCGCGATCATCGAGGCGCACGGTGGCGAGATCCACGCCCGCCGCCGTCTCGGTCGCGGCGCGAACTTCGAGTTCACGCTTCCGGCGACGGAGCCCGGCGCTTGACCGAAGCGATGCACCTGGTCCTCGTCGTGGAGGACGAGCCGGACATCCGGCGGATCCTGCGCGTGATGCTGGAAGCGGAAGGCTATCGCGTGGTCGAGGCGGACACTGCGGCGCGCGCGGACAGCGAGGCGCGCACGCACCGGCCCGACCTCCTGGTCGTGGACCTCGGCCTGCCGGACAGGAGCGGGCTCGACGTGATCCGCGGCGTGAGGGCCTGGTCGCCCGTGCCGATCGTCGTGCTATCGGCGCGCACGATGGAGGAGCAGAAGGTCGCCGCGCTGGATGCGGGCGCGGACGACTACGTGACGAAGCCGTTCGGCGCGCCTGAGATGCTTGCGCGCATCCGCGCTGCGCTTCGGCGCAACGTGCGGACGTCGACGCAGGCGCCGCGGCTCAAGCTCGGCCCGGTCGAAATCGACCTCGCGCGCAGGACGGCGGGCGGACCTGGCGGGGAGATCCACCTGACGCCGCTGGAGTACCGCGCGCTGGAATGCCTGGCGCGTCAGCCGGGCCTGATCGTGACGCGCGACCTGCTCATGCGCGAGGTCTGGGGCCCGGCGCAGGAAGACACGCGGAACCTGCGCGTCTGCATCAAGAACCTGCGCCAGAAACTCGAGCCGGATCCGCGCGAGCCGCGCTACCTCGTGACGGAGACGGGAGTCGGCTACCGGTTCATGCCCGACGAAGAAGCGGAACCCGCTACTCCGCGAGCGTAATCCCGGAACCGCCAAGCTCCGCAGGCACGTCCTTCTGCTTCGGCAGCCCGTCCCTGATGTGCAGCACGGTCTCCTGGTAGTGGACGTGCAGGCCCGGCTTGAACGCGAGCTGCGGCAGGATGGCGGCGTAGACGTCCGTCAGCCCCATGCCCGGGTGCTCCGTGAGCAGGTGTCCGCCGCAGGTCTTGCACCATTTACGGATGCTCTTCGGGGTCTTGGCGAAACTGCCGACGTTGCCGGCGCCTTTCGTGACCTTGACCGCCTCGGGTTTCCACAGGGTGAAGGCATTGATCGGGCCCGCCGACCAGTGCCTGCAGGACTCGCAGTGGCAATAGCCCATCGCCGCCGGCTCGCCCGAGGCGGAGACTTCGACGGCACCACAGAAACAGCTGCCCTTGTATTCGCCCATCCTCGCACCTCATCCTGAATTGCGAAGCGCGGAGCCGTGCTTCAGGTAGTGATTCAGCCGCGATTCCCACTCGCGCATGAACTGCACGTAGTACTCGGCCGTGAACGAGGCGTTGAAGACATCGCCTTCCGGGCCGAGGCTCGTATGGCTGTAGGTGATTTCCGCTTCGCATCCGGGCTTCGCGGGGCGGACCCGGACGGTCAGCTTGCAGGCCGTGACGCCGGGCGTGATCTTGATCATCTCGACGAAGCCGCGCGCCGGGTCGTGCCGCGAGATGTACCAGATCGCGTCGTGGAACTTGGCGTCGGTGACGAAGACGCAGTCCTGCTCCGCGAAGCCGGACTGGGTCAGGACCAGGACCGGGTTCCAGCCATCGATCCATTCCGCCTCGCGCACCGGGCACAAAAGCGGGAACACCTTCGACATGGAGCCGTGCAGGCGCTGCTTGTACGTGTGGGAGACGCGATTGGGGGCCCGGACGTTCATGGCCTTGGAGGTCGGTTTTGGGTTCCGGAGCGCCATAATCGGTCGTTTCGCAGCATACTCCGTTCGTGGCTTCGGTGAGGAGTGAGTCCATGGAAGAGCAGCTGGCACAGACTGCGCGTGGCCGGCGCCCGAGCGCCCGCGACGCCAAGCGTGCCGTGCGCGCCGCGCAGGCGGGCCATTCGATCCCCTACATCACCCGCAGGATTCCCTGTTACGAGGTCCTGAACGAGGAAGGGCTCGCGCTGATCGAGCGGAATGCCGACACGATCCTCGAGGAGATCGGCATCGAGTTCCGGGACGACGCCGAGGCGCTCGAAATATGGAAAAAAGCCGGTGCTGACGTGCAGGGAGAGCGCGTGCGCATGCCCCGTGGCATGTGCCGGCAGCTGATCCAGGCCTCGGCGCCGCGCGAGTTCACGCAGCACGCGCGGAATCCCGCGCGCAGCGTGCCGATCGGCGGGCCGCACACCGTGTTCGCCCCGGCCTACGGTTCGCCCTTCATCTACAACCTGGACGAGGGGCGGCGCTACGCGCGCATCGAGGACTTCCGCAATTTCGTGAAGCTCGCCTACCAGGCGAAGTCGCTGCACCACTCCGGCGGCACGATCTGCGAGCCGGTGGACCTGCCGGTCAACAAGCGCCACTTCGACATGGTCTACAGCCACATGAAGTACAGCGACAAGGCTTTCATGGGCTCGGTGACCCATCCGGAGCGCGCGAAAGACACGGTCGAGATGGCGAAGATCCTCTTCGGCGACGATTACCTCGATCCCGTAACCGGCCGGCCGAAGACGGTGGTCGTGAGCCTAATCAACGTCAATTCGCCGATGACCTATGACATGACGATGCTCGGCGCGCTCAAGGTCTATGCGCGCGCGAACCAGGCTTGCATCGTCACACCCTTCATCCTCGCCGGCGCGATGTCGCCCGTGACCGTCGCGGGCACCGCGACGCAGACGCTCGCCGAGGCGCTCGCCGGCATGGCGTTCATCCAGCTTCTGAACCCGGGCGCGCCGATGGTCTTTGGAAGCTTTGCTTCATCTCTCTCGATGCAATCCGGTGCGCCGACCTTCGGCACGCCGGAGCCCGCGCTCGTGCTCTACGTCATGGCTCACCTGGCGCGAAGGTTGGGCGTCCCATTTCGCTCGGGCGGCAGCCTCTGCGCCTCGAAGATCCCGGACGCGCAGGCCGCTTTCGAGTCGGCGCAGACCCTGCTGCCGACCTGCCTCGCCGGCGTCAACTTCGTGCTGCACACGGCGGGATGGCTCGAGGGCGGCCTCGCGATGGGCTACGAGAAGTTCGTCATGGATGCGGACCAGGCAGGGATGATGCACACGCTGCTCGCCGGCGTTGACCTTTCCGAGAACGGCCAGGCGCTGGAAGCGATCCGCGAAGTCGGGCCCGGCAAGCACTTCCTCGGCTGCGCGCACACGCTCGCGAACTTCGAGACGGCCTTCTACCGCTCGCCGCTCGCGGACAACAACAGTTACGAGCAGTGGGAGGCGGA
>DATBSX010000104.1:0-14242 GCA_036559565.1 Steroidobacteraceae bacterium
CGGCCGTGAGCGCCAGGTCGCGGCCGAGGAACAGAAACGACAGCAGGACGAAGCGCGCTCGCTCGGCGAGCTCGAGGCGTACGTTAGCGGCATCGAGACGCGAATGGATGGCCTCATGACTTTTACGCTCGACAACGGGCAGGTGTGGCGCCAGAACAGTCCCGACTCGAAGTTCCGCCTCAACGAGGGGGACCGCGTCAAGATCCAGCCGGGTTCGCTGAGTTCCTTCATCCTGTCCGGACCGTCGAAGAAATCCACCCGAGTCACGCGGGTCAAGTGAGTGAGCGCTCCGGCGCTCGATTGCTGGAAATGCGGCGCGCCGCTCGCCGACCTGCCTTTACCGGTCGGCCGCTCCGAGTACTGCCGCGCCTGCCGCGCCGAAATACACGTTTGCCGGATGTGCCGGTTTTACGATCTCTCGAAGGCGAAGCAGTGCGCGGAGCCGGTCGCCGATCCGGTTCTCAACAAGGAACGGGCCAATTTCTGTGGCTATTTCGAGCCGGTCGCCGGGCGGTTTCGCCCCGGGAACCCCGCCGCAGAGGAGGCCTGTTCGGCGCTGGAATCGCTATTTGGCCCAAAAAAGTGAATTGGCTCCGGATTCGGGGTAGGCATGCCGTGCCTCTTCGTCCACAATGCCCCGTCCTTCCCCAGCCGGTAAATCCAGGATGAATGCGACTGCTCCCCAGGAACGCGCCCCGATCATCTGGTCGACGACCCTGATGTTCGTGCTGACGCTTGCGGTCGCACTGACCGTCGTCCCGTGGTACGGATTCACGCATGGCTACAGCTTCGCCGCCTGGGCCTGGTTCGTCATCCTTCTTTACGGCAACGGCCTTGCAATCACGACGGGATATCACCGCCTGTGGTCGCATCGCACTTACGACGCCCACTGGTCGCTCCGGCTCGTATGCATGATCCTTGGCGCGATGGCCCTGCAGAACAGCATCCTGGTCTGGTCGTCGGGCCACCGGAATCACCACCAGTTCGTGGACGACAACGACCGCGATCCCTATTCGGCAGGCCGCGGCCTCTGGTTCTCGCACATCGGCTGGATGCTGCGCCGCTATCCGAGCGGCGAGACGGACTTCAGTAATGTCCGCGACCTCCAGCGCGACCCGATCGTCGCATTCCAGCACAAGTACTACTTCGTCCTGGCAATTGGGCTCAATTTCCTGGTGCCGCTGGCGCTCGGCTGGCTGAGCGGCGACCTGTGGGGCGTTTTCCTGCTCGCGGGCGTCCTGCGCCTGGTCGTCAGTCACCACCTGACTTTCCTGATCAATTCGGCGGCGCATGCCTTTGGCCGGCAGCCGTACAGCGACGAGCACAGCGCGCGCGACAACGGCTGGCTCGCCGTCCTGACCTACGGTGAGGGATACCACAACTTCCATCACCAGTTCGCGCATGACTACCGGAACGGGATCCGCTGGTGGCAGTGGGACCCGAGCAAATGGATCATCTGCTCGCTGTCCTGGGTCGGGATCACCAGGAAGCTGCGCCGCACGCCCGCGGTTGCCATCCAGCGCGCGCGGCTCAACATGCAGTTCCGGCGGGTGGAAGCGAGCCTCAAGGACAAGGGCGCGTCCCTGCCCCATGTGGACCTCGAGCGGCTCCGGGCCACGGTTGCCCGGGAGTACGAGCAGTTCGTCGCGACCCTGGCCCAGTGGTCCAAGCTGACCGACGCCTGGTACCAGAAGACCCGCGAACAGCTCGCCCAGCGCTGGGAGGAGGCCCGCTTCCGGTCCGAATCCCGGGTCCTGCTGGCGGAACTGCGGATGCAGCATCGCCGCCTGAAGGTCCTGGGGGCCCAGCTCGCCTGAGCCGAGCCCTCCCGGCCCGGCCGTTCCTGTCGCTGTTTGGCGACAGCAGTAAGACCCTTTCCAAACGGTACTGCGTGCTCGCTCGCGGGCGGGCAACTGGCTACTCTTATCCTCCCCCAACGGAGGATTTCCCATGGCCATCTGGAAGGACATTGTCGCCAAGGATTCGACGCAGGCCGACGCGACCGACAGCGCGCCGGCGCCGGTAAACCGGCCGCGCCCCGAAGCCGTACCCTTGTCGCCCGCGCCCCAGGCAGCATCCTTGAACCGCAAGGATCTCAAGGAATCGGTGATCGCGACGGGCCTGACGTTCGAAGGCAAGATCGACGGCTCCGGCCACGTGCGGATCTCCGGCAAGTTCAAGGGCGACGTCCATGTGGACGGCACCTTGACGATCGAGGCCGGCGCACACCTGGCAGGCTCCGTGCGCGCGGCCTCCGTGGTCGTCGCGGGCGAGATCGAAGGCAACATCGAAGGCGCGCAGCGCGTCGAGTTGCACCAGAGCGGCATCGTGAACGGCGATATCGCCGCGGGCTCCCTGACGGTCGCGGACGGCGCACGCATGCGCGGCCGCGCCGAGTTCGGCTGGAGCGAGACCGGCGGAAAGGCCAGCGGAAGCCGCTGAGCCATGGTGCGTGCGGTGGAACGGCGCGCGACTGTTGGCAAGACGCGGTCCTGCCCGCACTGCCGCGCGACCATCCTTGAGAGTGCCGCAGTCTGTCCGGCCTGCCGCCATCACCTGCGCTTCGAGAATCGGCGCGAAGAAGAGGCGCAGCCGGCCAGCGAGGTGGCGCTCAAGGTGTCGGGCCAGTTCGCGCGCAAGGCGGCGTCGGGTCCGGGGGAATACCACGTCGTCGTCGTGATCCGTGACGCGGGCGGAGCCGAGCTCGCCCGCAAGGTGATCGGTGTGGGCGGCCTCGCGCCTGGGGAAGAGCGCAAGGTCGAACTCACGGTCGAGATTTTCGACCCGCTGTCGGGCGCATGACGCTCAAGATCGCCGAACTGCACCATATTGCCGTCCGGATCGCGCCGGGTCCGGATGCGGTCGGGGCGGCGCTTCGCTTCTACAGCGACGTCCTCGGCTTCGAGTCCGACCACGTGTCCTGGGACCGCTCCGGCGAGAACCAGCGGATCAACGCCGGGGCCCATGCCCAGATCCACCTGGTCCCGGGGGCGTCGAAAGCGGGGCTGGGGAGCGGCGAGATCGACATCTCGGCGCCCCATATGGCCTGCGCCGTCGCATCCATCGACGACGCGCAGGCGGAACTCGACCGCCTCACGGTGCCCTACCGGGTCGCCCACGGGCGGCTCGGTCCGGGCTCTCGGCGCCTGTTCTTCGCGGACCCCGCGGGCAACCTGATCGAGTTGCACCAGCTGGGAACCTGCCGCTGCACGGCCCGCGCCCGTGACGGCGTCGGCCAGGCGCGCGTCTCAGGCACGGTGCTCTTCGCCGACATGCGCGGCTTCACCGCGGTCGCCGAGCGCCTTTCGCCATCGGACGTCGTGCCGCTCCTCAACGAATATTTCTCGCTGCTCTCATCGGTGACCCGCGAGCACGGGGGCACGGTATTCCACATGGCGGGCGACGGCCTGATGGCGGGCTTCGGCCTGCCATTGCCGGCGGATGACGCCAGCGGCCGTGCGGTTTCGGCCGCGCGCGGCATGATCACGGGCTTCGGCAAGCTCGCGGCCGAATGGAAGTCGCGGCTCGGCATCGAGACCGGCATCGGTATCGGCATCAACGCAGGCGACGTGATCGTCGGCGACGTGGGCGCTCCGGAACTGCCGAGCTACACACTGATCGGAGACACGGTCAACGTGGCCGCGCGCCTCGTCCAGCGTGCCCGCGCGGGCGAAGCCCTCTTCTCGCTCTCGGTCAAGCAGTCGCTCGATCCGGTGCCGACAGGCATCGTGGAGCTGCCCCCGCTGGTTCTCCGGGGCCGCACGCGGCCGGTCGAGATCTATTGCATGGAATCGCCCACCCGCCTCGACCTTCGCATCGCCGCCGCCTGAAGGGACTTGCCCTCGGGGCGGGGTATAATGCCGCCGCTCGCGCCGGGCCCAATCCGGCGGAACTGTCGTGCAGCGCGGCCGTCTATCGGACGCACCTCTTCAACTGAGACGGGACCTCAATCGAATGGCATTCACGTCGCGCACCGCCGTCCGGGCGGTCACCGGAATCTGTGCCCTGCTGGGCTTCGCCTTGCTCGCAGGCTGCGGAGGAGCGCTCGGAGAGAGCGCTCCGCACGCGGCCCCGGCCAGTCTCAGCGCGGAAGGCGGGGACGGCGAGGTGGAGCTCACCTGGAGCCCCGTTACGGACGCCAAGCGCTACGTGATCCTCTGGGACAGCAGCCCTGGGAACCCGACTTATGAGAATGCAATCAAGAACATAGAAGAGACGAGCTACGTCCACACCGGCCTCACGAACCTGCAGGTTTACCACTACAAGATCGCGGCGGAAACAGGCGGTGGCCGCGGCCCGGAGAGCCTGCCGGTGCGGGCGATACCGGGACCGGTGCCGGGTTCGGTGGAATGGACCGCCGTGACGAGCCAGGATCCGGGCCACACCATCTATTTCGGGCCCGCGGCCAACGCGACCCATTATCGCGTCTACTTCGCGGCCCTCGAGTCGCAGCTCGCCGGCCGCCGGCCGAACACGGCCTTCGAGGTCGCGGATGGCTCGCCCTTCGAAATCAAAACGGTGAGCGTGGTCACGCCGGTCTACTACCGCGTGATCGCCATGAACGACTCGCGAATCAGCACGGGCGGCCCGGTCGCAATCTCGCCGACGAGCGTCATTACCGAGCACGACCTCACGATCGCCGGCGCCGCCTTCGGTCGCGTGAACGACGACAACTGCCTCGACCTGCCGACCGCGGGCGGTGGCGTCGATACCGGCGTCTGCACGGGCACGTATACCGCGCGCGTGCTCGCCGACGCCGGCCTCACGGACCTGGTTGCGGATCCCCGCCACGTGAGCGACGTGCGCTTCGCCGATTTCAACGGCGACGGCTTCGACGACATGTTCAGCAACACCGAGTCGAAGTTCAGCAACGCAGGATCCTTCGCCCTGCTGCACATGAACCAGGGCAACGGCAACTACCAGACCTCGGATGCGGTCTCTGCGCTCGGGATTCGCGGCGTCGGCGGCACGCTGCTGGCCGCGGATTTCGACAACGACGGCGACGTCGACATTTTCGCGCCCTACGACCAGTCAAACGGCGATGGCGCCCGCAACTGGCTGCTCATCAACAACGGCAACGGCGTCTTCCACGACACCGCCGACGCGGCCGGCGTCGCGAACAACCCCGCGGGCGCGGCCTACATCCCGCGCGGCGGCCAGGCCGTGGATTTCGACGAGGATGGCTTCGTGGACCTCATCTTCGGTTCGCGCCTGATGCTCAACAACGGCGACGGCACGTTCCGGGATGGCAGCGCGGCGGCGCACATGCCGCAGCGCGAGGACAACGGCCTCAAGCTGATCGACGTGGACCTCGACGGGGACTTCGACCTCATCCACCACACCGGCTCGATCACGCGCCTGTACCGCAACACGGACGGCGTTTTCGACGACGGGGTGCGCATCGGCGCGACCGCCGTCAGCACCGTCGGCGAGGGCCTCGCGGTCTGCGACATCAACGACGACGGCTTCGAGGACGTGATCATCGCGGACAACCTCGAGTCGACGGGCCGCGGCACGCCGAAGATCCTGGTGAACGTCAACGGCGTGCTGCTGAAGTCGGCGACCCAGCAGGGCATTCCGTCCGACACCGACCGGCTCGTCGCGAAGAACGAGCAGCTCGCCTGCGGTGACCAGAATGGCGACGGCATGATGGATGTCGTCGCACGCTGGGGCGAAACCTATCGCCTCATGCGCACCGCCGGTACGCTGAGGAACCGGATCGTGCTGCGCATCGCAGGCAGCGGCGGCGAACGCAATCAGCAGGGACGCATTGTCCGCGTGGTGCCGAAGGACACGCCGAACCGGGTCATGACGCGGGTCGTGGACTCGGGCTCGGGACTGCGCGCCCAGAACATGTACGACCTCGTCGTCGCGACGCCCTGGCCGGGCGACTACGACGTGACCGTCGGTTTCGCGAACGGCAACGTCACGACGACCGCAAAGTCCGGCGACAAGAAAGTCATCTTCGAGGACGGCCGGGTCGAGGACATCGACGCCAACGACGGCGGCTGAGGTTCAGCCGAGCGCCGACTCGAGGTCCGCGACGAGGTCGCCCAGGTCCTCGATCCCGATCGAGAGCCGCACCAGCGAATCGCTGATGCCTAGTTTCGCGCGCGCCTCGGGCGGGACCGAGGCGTGGGTCATGATGGCCGGGTGGTCCACCAGGCTTTCGACGCCGCCCAGGCTTTCCGCAAGCGTGAACAGATCGAGCCGCTCCAGGAAATGCCGCGCTTCCGGCAACCCGCCTTTCAGGAAGAACGTGACGATGCCGCTGCCGCCGTTTTTCATCTGGCGCATCGCGAGCGCGTGCTGCGGGTGCGAAGGCAGGTACGGATAGACGACGCGCTCGACGCTCGGGTGGCGCTCGAGCCGGGCTGCGATCGCGAGCGCCGACTCGCTCGACTGCCGCATCCGCAGCGGCAGCGTCTTCAGGCCGCGCAGCGCAAGGAAGCTGTCGAAGGGCCCGCCGATCGCGCCGATCGCGTTGTGCAGGAAGCCGACGCGCTCGCCGAGCCCGGCATCGCCCACGACCGCGACGCCGCCGACCATGTCCGAATGGCCGTTCAGGAACTTAGTCGCCGAGTGCATGACGATGTCGGCGCCGAGCTCGAGCGGCCGCTGGATCCACGGCGTCGCGAAGGTGTTGTCCACGACCAGCAGGATCTTGCGCGCCCGCGCGATCTCGGCGACCGCGGCGATGTCGACGAGGCGCAGCAGCGGATTGGTCGGCGTCTCGATCCAGATCATGCGCGTGTTCGGCCGGACCGCGCCGGCGGCCGCTTTCGGGTCCGACAGATCCACGAAGGAGAAGTCGAGGTTCGCCGAACGGCGCCGCACGCGCTCGAACAGGCGGAAGCTGCCGCCGTAGAGGTCGTCCATCGCGACCACGTGGGAGCCGGAGTCGAGCAGGTCGAGCAGCGTCGCCGTCGTCGCCATGCCGGAGGCGAAGGCAAAGCCGCGGATGCCTCCCTCGAGGTCGGCGATGCAGCGCTCGAAAGCCATGCGCGTCGGGTTCTGGGTGCGCGAGTATTCGTAGCCCTGGTGCACGCCGGGGCTCGACTGGGCGTAAGTCGATGTCGCATAGATGGGCGGCATGACGGCGCCCGTCGCCGGATCCGGCGACTGGCCGGCATGAATCGCGCGCGTCGAGAATCCGTGTGTCGTCTTTTTCTCTTTCATCGGGGCCTCATGGCGCAGGTAGCGGGGTCATCTGGCGGCGCAGGTAGTTCAGCACGTCGGCGCGCGTGATCAATCCGTAGAAAACTTCCTTGCCCATGACCGCCGCGTAGGGCTGCGACTCCAGCATCGCGACGAGCTCGGCGAGGGACAGCTTCGGCTCGACCACGGGAACATTCGTGTGCATCGCCGAGCTCACGGGGTCGTTGAATCTCTCCGGCTTGCCGAATGCGTGGCGCAGGATGTCGTCCTCGTCGATGAATCCGATGAGGCGCTCGCCCTGCATCACCGGGAGCTGGCTGAAGCCGGCATTCCGCAGGCGGTTGTGCGCTGTCGTCAGCACGTCGCCGGGACCGACCGTCACCGTCGCGCGCTCACCGTGCGGCCGCCCGACGAGGTCCCGCAAATCGCCGTGCTGCTCGCGCTGGACGAAGCCCTGGTCTTCCATCCAGAAGTCGTTGAACAGCTTTGACAGGTACTTGTTGCCAGTATCGCAGGCGAAGGTGACGACGCGCTTCGGCGTCGACTGCTCGCGGCACCAGCGCAGGGCCGCGGCCACCAGCGTGCCCGTCGAGGAGCCGACGAGCAGTCCCTCCTTCAGCAGGATCTCGCGCGCGACCGCGAAGGACACGCCATCGGGAATGCTGTAGGCCTTGCGGCACATCGAGAAGTCGCAGATGTCCGGGATGAAATCCTCGCCGATGCCCTCGACGAGCCACGAACCGGCCTTGCCGTAGCGGCCCCGGTTCACCTGGTCCGCGAGAACGGAGCCCTCGGGATCGGCCAGGATGATCTCGACCGATGGTAGCCGGTCGCGGAAACACTGCGTGAGCCCCGCGATCGTCCCGCTCGAACCGATGCCAACCACGACGGCGTCCACGCGGCCCTCCATCTGCTCGAGGATCTCGGGGCCCGTCGTCGTCGCATGCGCTTTCGGGTTGTCGGGATTGCCGAACTGGTTGATGTGGAAATAGCCATTTTCCCGCGCGAGCCTCGCGCCGAGATCCTGGTAATACTCCGGATGGCCCTTCTCGACGTCCGAACGCGTCAGCACGACCTCCGCGCCCATCGCGCGCAGGTTGAATATTTTCTCCTGACTCATCTTGTCCGGGAGCACCAGCACGACGCGATAGCCTTTCTGCGCCGCGACGAGCGCAAGGCCGAGACCGGTGTTGCCCGCGGTCGCCTCGATGATCGTGCCGCCGGGCTTGAGGTCCCCGCGGCGCTCGGCCTCCTCGATCATCGTGAGGCCGATGCGGTCCTTGATCGAGCCGGCCGGGTTTTGGAGCTCGAGCTTGAGGAAGAGCCTGCAGGGACCGGTGTCGAGCTGGCGCAATTCCAGCATCGGCGTCCTGCCGATCATCTCGAGCACGTTGCCGAAGACCTTCATGGGTGGTTGTCGCCCTCACCGGGGAACGCTAGTGTGACGGAATTGTAGCGGGAGACGGCCGGTGCGTTGGCGAACGATCATGACCAGCCTGCCAGGCGCCGGCCTTGCGCTCGCACTCGCGGCGATGCCTGCTTTTCCCGCGAACACCCGCCCGGAAGTGCAAGACGACGCCCGTGTGCAGGCGGCCGTCGAGGACGCGCGATCCCGGTTCCTGCCGTCCGGCCGACTCGACCGGCTCGACGTCACCGTGCTCCTCGCCGCAAAGGACGGCTCGTGGCGCCGCGGCAGCGTCGGCGGCTCGACGTCCTGGTATCCGGCGAGCTGCGTGAAGCTCGGCTACGCGATCGCGGCGGCGCACTGGTGCGAAGCCGCGGGAAGCCCGGCGGACTGCCTCGATGAACACGTGGGACCGATGCTCCGGGTTTCGGACAACGTGGAGACCGGGTTCGTCGTGGACGCGATCACCGGTGCGCCGAACGGGCCGGCCGAGGGCGCGGATTACGACGCCTGGTTCGCGCGGCGGCTCTACACCGAGAACCTGCTCGCCGAACACAGCCTGCTGGCCGGCCAGAAGTTCATCAACAAGACCTACCCGACGAATTCCGGCGAGGAGCCGACCGGGCTCGAGGCGCTCGCGCGCGAGCGCCACGGGCGGAACGCCATGAACGCGGACGGCGCGGCAAACCTCATGCTCGCGCTCGTCTCCGGCGAGTTCGGCGACGCGGCCGCCGGCTACATCCGCTCGCGGCTGCGCCGGCCGCAAGTCTCGGAGCACAGCAGCCTGGGCGGCGGCTTCCCGGAAGGTACCGCCTACGAAAGCAAGATCGGCGACGCCTACGACACGCTCGCGGAAATCGTAAACGCCGAGCTCCCGGACGGACAACGCCTCATCATCGCCGCGTTCTCGAACGGCCGGGACCCGGACGGGCCCGATGAACAGGACATCACCGGTCTCGCGCCGTTCGCGAAGCTGCTCCTTGAGCGTCTGCCGAAGCCCGATGACTGAACGAGCAGGCCCCCTGCGCGGGGTCTTCCTGATGATCGCGGGCGTCGGCATCTTCTCGGTGATGGACGCCCTGATGAAATTCCTGGCCGCGCGCTACCCGCCGCTCGAGATCGCCTGCCTGCGCGGCGTGAGCTCGCTGCCCTTCGTGTTCGCGGCGTATGCGGTCACCGGGCGCATCCGCGAATTGCGGCCGGTCCGCTGGAAACTCCATGTCGTCCGCGCCGTGTTCGCGATCCTGATGCTGTGGGGATTCGTCTGGGCGCTCGCGCGGGCGAGCATGACGGACACCTACGCGGTGTACATGTGCGCGCCGCTCCTCGTCGTGCTCGCCGCCTCCTGGCTGCTCGGCGAGAAAACAAACCGGCACATCTGGATCGCGATCGTCGTGGGGCTCATCGGCGTCTTCGTGATGCTGGCGCCGACGGCCGCGGGCTTCGCGAGCCTGGCGGGGCTCGCCGCCCTCGCCTCCGCCCTCGCTTACGCGTTCGTCGTCGTGATGGTGCGGGTGATGTCGACGACGGAGACCACGGCCTCGATGGTCTTCTGGTTCCTGCTGATGCTCGCGCTCGGCGCCGGCGCCCTCGCCGCGCCCGGCTGGGTGCCGATCGAAAGGGCGGACTGGCTCTGGTTCACCTGCGTTGGGCTCTCGGGCTGGGCCGGCCAGCACCTGATCACCGAGGCATTCCGCATCGCCCCGGCCGTGACGGTCGCGCCCTACGAATACATGGCCCTCGTCTGGGGGCTCGGCATCGACTGGATCGTCTGGCACACCCTGCCCGGCGCGCGCGTCCTCGCCGGCGCGGCGATCGTCGTCGCCGCGGGACTCTATCTCATGCATCGCCAACGGGCGCGGCCCTGAGGCCGCAATTCCGGGCTATCCTCGGCAACCATGGACCTGCTCGAGAATCCCTGGGTCTCGAAGTTCATCGTCGAACTGACGGTCAGTCTCATACTCGTGGCGGGCGGCTTCCTGGTCGGCAGCTATCGGGAGCGGCGCAGCCTGAAGGGCCGCGGCCTCGACGAATACGACTTCTACCCGTACGAATCGACCCCCGAGAACTTCGCCGAGTTCAGCCTCAAGGACTTCCGCCTCGGCGTGCACTACTTCCTGCGCAACCGCGATGCGCGGGCCGCGCGCCAGCTGATCTTCATCGGGGAGCAGAACGACGTGCGGGGGCAGCTCGATGCGGCCGAGCGTGCGGCCTACGAGAAGCTGTTTGCGAAATACGACGGCAAGTCGATCGCGGACGACAACCACGAGTTCCTGGAGAACTACCGGAACATCGTGCGGCTCATCGGCCGCACCTACCGGAACATGGGCATCGAGGTCCTGCTGCACGACCTGTCGAATCCCACCCGCTCGATCGCCGCCATCGAGGGTGGGGACACCACCGGGCGTTCGCTCGGCATGGGGACGACCACGCTCCTGATCGACCTCAAGCGCCGCCGCGCGCTCAACCAGGACAAGCTCAACTACGAACTCAACATCGGCGCGCGCCGGTTCAAGTGCACGACGATCCCGATCGTCCGCAAGGATTACGGCGTGATCGGCGCGGTCTGCATCAACATCGACATCAACTACGTCCGCGACGACGTGCTGTCGTCAGCGGAAAAGGTCCAGGAATTCCTGGCCCGTTATTGCCAGACCGACATGCAGCTCGAGGAAAACATCCTGAGCCGCGACGAGTACCAGCTCGCGCTGCACGGCAAGCGCCATTTCAGGGATACGCCGCACTAGCGCGACAGGTCCTTGATCATGCTCCGCCACTGGATCACGGCGCCGTCGATCGTCGCGACCGGGACCCGCTCGTTGAGGCCATGGGCGAAGTTGTCCTTCGCGGCCATGAAGATGCCCGACACGCCGTAGCACGGCACGCCGAGGTTCCGGTAATACAGGCTGTCCGTGGCGCCGGCCGACATCGACGGCACGATCGGCAGGCCCGGGGCGCGGAGGTCCACAGCCTTGCGCAGCGCCTTCATGACGTCGTCGCGCAGCGGCGAGGCATCGCTCGGCACGGGATGGCTGACGAGCTTGACCTGCGCTTTCGGGTCGTCGACGGCTTTTGTCAGCGTCGTCTGCACGTACTCGACGGTCTCACCCGGGAACACGCGGCAGTTGATGTTGACCGTCGCGCTCTGCGGCAGCGCGTTCGGGGCGTGGCCCGCCCTCGCCATCGTCGCGACGCAGGTCGTCCCCAGCTGGCCGACGTACTCCGGATAGGAGGCCAGCAGTTCGTAGGCTTCCTTGTCGTCGGGATTCTGCTCGTAACGCAGCATTGCCGGCCCGATGGGCGCAGGCGTGATCGGCCCGGCCGCCTTGAAGTAGGCACGGGTCAGTTCGCTGATCCGCGCCGGGAAGCGGAATGCCGCCACCTTGTCGATCGCATGCGCGAGGTTGTAGATCGCATTGTCCGGCCCCGGCCGGCTGCTGTGCCCGCCCGGGCTCGTGTACGTGACCTCGAAGTCCATGTAGGTCTTCTCGGCCGCCTGCATCGTGTAGAGCGTCGGCTTGCCGTCATCGCCGAGGTAGGCGCCGCCGGCATCGCTGTTGAGCAGGAGTTCCGCGTTCGCCCACTCCTTCGAGAGCGCGGCCGTCGTGGTCTGCGACGTTTCCTCGTCGCCCGTCAATGCGAGCACGATGTCGCGCCTCGGCTTGAAGCCTTCCTGCTTGAGCCAGTGCAGCGCGGCCATCATCGAGACGAGCCCGAGCTTGTTGTCGTCGGTGCCGCGGCCGTACACGTAGCCGTTCTCGACGACCGCCGTGAACGGATCCCGTTCCCATTCCTCGCGCTTCGCAACGACGACATCCATGTGCGCCGCGAGCAGGATCGGCTTCGCCTTGGGGTCGGTGCCGTGGTAGACGGCGGTCAGCGTCGCGGTCTCGCCGCGCGGCTTGATTTCTATGTCTCCCGCCGCGAATCCGTGCGCCTTCAGCTCGCCCGCGAGGTACTCGGCGTAGGCCGGCACATTGCCTTCACCCGCCACCGTCTTGAAGCCGACCGAGCGCTTCAGGAGCTCGAGCGCCTGCGCCGAAATTTCGGGCGGGATTGCCGCGTCCTTGGCGGCAACGGCCGCGAACGGAAGAAGGCACAGGGCGATGGCGCCCAGGCGGCGCACGGAATGTACTGGTTGCATGAGTGGGAACCCTTGGGGCAGTTCCCGACATTCTGAGGTAGAGTACGCGCGTTCTGCAAACGCGGGGTTCCATGATCGCCACCCTCCTGCTTGCTGCGCTCTGGGTCCTCGGGGCGGCTTTCACATACGTCCTGTTCACCACCGCACGCAAGCACGGCGAGCTCAAGCCGAAAGCCGAGGCGATCGCGCTCGGCGCGATCACCAATTTCTTCGACACGCTCGGAATCGGCTCGTTTGCGCCGTCTACGGCCTGGCTGAAGCTGCGCCGGATGGTGCCGGACAGTTTCATACCGGCGATCCTCAACACCGGCCACTGCCTGCCGACCATCGTGCAGGGACTCATCTTCATCAAGCTCGTCCAGGTCGATCCCGTGCTGCTCCTCGCCTGCATCGCCGCGGCCCTCGTCGGCTCGTTTGTCGGCGCCCCGATCGTCGTGCGCGCGCCGGTGCGGTTCGTCCAGGGCGTTGTGGGGATCGCGCTCCTGATCGCAGCGACTCTCTATGCCATGACGAATCTCGGCATGATGCCGGGCGGCGGAACCGCCCTGACATTGGCGGCGGGTCCGCTTGCGATTGCGGTCGGCGTTCACTTTGTCCTCGGCGCCCTGATGGCATTCGGCATCGGAATGTATGCGCCGTCACTGATCACGCTGTCGCTGCTGGGGCTCAACCCGATCGCGGCATTCCCCATCATGATGGGCTCCTGCGCATTCCTGATGTCGGCCTGCGGCATGCGCTTCCTGCAGACGGAGCGCATCGACCGCCGCGTCGTCATCGGCATCGCGCTCGGCGGCATACCGCTCGTGCTGGTCGCGGCCTTCCTGGTGAAGTCGCTCCCGCTCTCAAAGTTGCGCTGGGGCGTCGTCGTGGTCGTCCTCTACGCCGCGATCCTGCTGCTGCGTTCCGCTTTCAAGGGAAAACTTACCGCCGCCGTGGAGGCCGCATGAACCGCCGTCACTTCTTCCAGTCGACCCTGGCTGCCGCCGTCGCTTACGCATTGCCGGTGCCGCGGTTGTACGCCCTCGACCAGGCCGCGTCGCAGGCCGCGGGCGGCCTCGCCGCCGTCAAGCTCGACGGCACGGCGACAGTCATCGAACAGGCCGCGCTCGCGGATCTCAAGGCGAGCCTGCGCGGGCCCCTGCTCCTCGCCGGGGATGCGGGCTACGACGCGGCGCGCCACGTGCTGAACGAATCCATCGACATGCACCCGGCACTCGTCGTGCAGCCGACCGGCGTCGCGGACGTCATGAGCGCAGTGCGCTTCGCGCGCGATCGCGACTTGCTGCTCGCGGTCAAGTGTGGCGGGCACAGCCCCTCAGGCAAGTCCACTTGCGAGAAAGGCATGCAGATCGACCTGTCCCGCTTTCGCGGCGTGCGCGTCGACGCGAAGGCGCGACGCGCCTACGTCGAGGGCGGCAGCCTCCTCGGCGAAGTCGACCATGAGGCGATGGCGCAGGGCCTCGTCACGACCTGCGGCACGGTCTCGCACACCGGCGTCGGCGGCCTCACGCTCGGCGGCGGCTTCGGCCGGCTCG
>DATBSX010000105.1:0-5882 GCA_036559565.1 Steroidobacteraceae bacterium
GTTCTTCGCCGTGCCCTGCGAGCCGTATTACGTGGACCCGATCGCCGCCGAGGCGCTGGACCTGCTGTTCATCCTGCACGCGGACCACGAGCAGAACGCGAGCACCTCGACCGTGCGCCTCGCGGGCAGCACCGGCTGCAATCCGTATACCGCGATGTCCGCGGGCGTGTCGGCGCTCTGGGGCCCGGCGCACGGCGGCGCGAACGAGGCGGTCGTCGACATGCTGGAGAAGATCGGCGATGCGGCCCACGTTCCCGAGTTCCTCGGCAAGGTCAAGGACAGCAAGGGCGGCGTGCGGCTCATGGGCTTCGGCCACCGCGTGTACAAGAACTTCGACCCGCGCGCGACGATTATCCGCGAGATGTGCCACAAGGTGCTCGGCAAACTCGGCCAGAGCGATAACCCGCTGTTCGAGCTCGCGCTCCGGCTCGAGGAAGTTGCGCTGAAGGACGACTACTTCATCAGCCGCAAGCTCTACCCGAACGTGGACTTCTACTCAGGCATCATCTATCGCGCGCTGGGCATTCCGCGCGAGATGTTCACGGTCATGTTTGCGATTGCGCGCACCGCGGGCTGGGTCGCGCACTGGTCCGAGATGATCTCGGATCCGGAGATGAAGATCGCGCGTCCGCGCCAGCTCTACACCGGGCCGACGCGCCGGGATTACGTCCCCGTCAAAAAGCGCTGACGAACTAAAAGCCGCAGTTCTCCCGTTGGTTGCCGATTAACGATAAATCTGATATCGTTTAACGATATTGGATTCGTTAGAGGGCAATACGATGTCCACGCCATATTCCGCCGCGCTTCCGATCGCGCGTGTCGTGCTCAAGATCCTCATCGTCCTGAACTGGCTGTGGGGCGCCGCGATCCTCGCGCTGCTGGTCGTCATGCCCAACGAGCAGTGGATCATGTCCGCTTTCGATCTCACGCCATCGCCCGAGACAGAACGGCTGGTCATGGGCATGCGCGCGATCGCCGTACTCGGCCTCGCCGTGGTCCCGCTGAGCTATGTCGTCTTCAAGCGGCTGCTGGCGATCGTCGACTCGGTTCGCGCGGGCGACCCGTTCGTCGCCACGAATGCGTCCCGCCTGCAGGCGATCGCCTGGGCGCTGCTGGTGCTGCAGCTGCTCAGCCTCGTCATCGGCGCGATCGCCAAGGCCCTTTCGACCCCGGCCCATCCGCTCAACCTCGATGCCGGGTTTTCGATCAACGGCTGGCTCGCCGTCCTCCTCACGTTCGTGCTGGCCCGCGTGTTCGCGGAAGGCGCGCTCATGCGCGAAGACCTGGCAAGGACGGTGTGACATGGCGATCGCCGTCAAGCTCGACGACCTGCTCCACGACCGGCGGATGACGCTGACCGAGCTCGCCGACCGGATAGGCATCACGCTGGCGAACCTGTCGATCCTCAAGACCGGCAAGGCGCGCGCGATCCGGTTCTCGACGCTCGATGCCATCTGCAGGGAGCTCGCCTGCCAGCCCGGCGACCTGCTGCGCTTCGAGCCGGGCCCGGAAGAAGCCTGACCTAGCCGGCCGCTTCCGCCGCCAGCAGTACCTCGACCTCCGCCACGGTTGCGCGCCGCATCGGCCGCCCGTCCACCGGTCCCGGCGGCGCCTGGCGAATGCCGTCGAGCGGAAAGATCGTCGCGTGCACCTCGTGCTCGCCGGCCGTGAACCGCACGGCCGGGAAAGCCTCGACCTCGTCGCGCGAGGTGCGCAGGCGCCGCTCGGCAAATTCATGCGGGATGCCGCGGTCGATCAGGCGCACGGCGACCGTCTCGGGCGTGTCCGCAAAAAGGTGCAGCGTGATGTCGTTGTGCGCGGTTGCGGTGCCGGAGAGCAGGGGCCCGACGAGGCGCGGCTCGAAATCGGAGAAGAGACGCATCGCCTCGAGCGCGGTGCTGCGCATGGCCGTGAGCTCGCTCGCGTGCGTCTCCGGCACGAACAGGCGCTGGTGCTCGGCGAGGGCTTCCTCGATCTCGGTGTTCTTCGGCAGCACGGCGAGGTCGGTCACGCCGAAGCGCTCGGCGGCCTTGCGCTTGGCGATGCCGTAATCCTCGTGGCCGTGCTCGATCATGAGCCGCGCGGCTTCCCGCGCGATCGCCTGCCGCATCATGTCGCCGCGGACCGAGCGCTTCGCCATGGGATTCCTAGAAAATGGGCTCTTCGTATTTCTGCGGCGGCGGCTCGCCTTCGGTCGTGCCTGCTTCGCCGGAAACGCCGGCGGGCAGGTGGTTGGCGAGGAAATACTCGAACTCGGCGGGGGCTTCGCCGCCGAACGCGGAGGGGTCCGGCGAGACACGCGCGGTCACGACGCCGTCCGGCATCGGCAGCCGGTGTTGCGGCAGCCCCGCGAGCGCTTGGCGCATGAAGTAGATCCACATCGGCAGCGCCGTGCGCGCGCCTTCCTCGCCGTAGCCGAGCGGCCGTTCCTGGTCGAAACCGACCCAGGCGGTCGCGACGAGGTCCGAATTGAAACCCGAGAACCAGGCGTCGCGGCCGTCGTTCGTCGTGCCAGTCTTGCCGGCGATGTCGTCGCGGCCGAGCGCACGGGCGCGCTGGCCGGTGCCGCGGCGGATCACGTCGCGCAGCATGTCCGTGATGATCCAGGCGTTCGCCTCGGAGATGGCGCGCGGCGCGGTCTCCTCGGGGATCGGCGCAGGCAGGCTCCCGAAGACGTCGGATGCGCGCGTGACGCCGGCCGCGTCGCCGCCCGGGACCACGGCCGGCGGCTCGCCGGGGGCGGGCAAGGCCGGGCTCGTCGCGCAGTCGGCACAGGCGATGGCCGCGTCGGTCGCCTCGATCACGGAACCGTCTGCGGCGAGGACGCGGTCGATCACGTGCGGTTTCACGAGCGAGCCGCCGTTCGCAAAGACCGCGAAGCCATCCGCCATCTCGAGCGGCGTCAGTTGCGCCGTGCCGAGCGCCGCCGTGAGGTCGGCGGGGATGTGCTCCTTCGGCAGCCCGAAACGCGTCACGTAGTCGCGCGTGTAGCCGACGCCGATCTGGCGCATGACGCGGATCGTGACGAGGTTGCGCGAGCGCGCCAGCGCATCGCGCAGGCGCGTCGGGCCGTAGAACCGGCCCGTGTCGTTGCCCGGCCGCCAGTCCTCCTGCTCGGGTTCGGCGCCCTCGACCGTGGCGTCGGCACCGGGGTTCTGGCCGATGCCGACTTCCGCGTCCGGCGCCTCGTAGACGACCGGCGCATCGAGGATGACGGTCGCGGGCGTGAGCCCCGCTTCGAGCGCGGCGGAGTAGATGAAGGGCTTGAAAGACGAGCCCGGCTGGCGGCGCGCCTGCATCACGCGATTGAACTTCGAGGCGTCGTAATCGAAGCCGCCCGACAGCGCGACGATGGAGCCGTCGTGCGGGTCGAGCGCGACGAAGGCGCCCTGCGCGTCGGGGATCTGCGCGAGCAGCGCCTGGCCGTCGCCGCTCGGGAGCACGTAGACGATGTCCCCGAGCTTCAGCACGTCGCGCGGCGTCTTCGGCGTCACGTCCGCGGCGCGGGCCCAGCGGATGCCGTCCATGCCGAGCCGGTAGCGCATGCCGCTGCGGGCGACGACCGTCGCCTCTTCGGCCCCGGTCCGCACCACGATCGCCGGGATGAGGCCGCCGACGACCGGGCGTTCCTCGATCAGGTCGGCCAGCGCCTCGTCGCTTTCCTTGCCGAGGTCCACGTGCCCGGCCGCACCGCGCCAGCCGTGGCGGCGGTCGTACTCGAGCACGGCGCTTCTGAGCGCCACGTCCGCGGCGCGCTGCAGGCGGCTGTCCACGGTCGTGACGACCTGGAAGCCCTCGGACTAGATGCGGTCGCCGAACTTCTCGTAGAGCGCCTGGCGCACCATCTCGCCGACATACGGGGCGTCGATCTGCACGCGCGGGCCGTGCTGGCCGCGCGTGACTGGCTTGTCCATCGCCGTCTGCCAGGCTTTCTCGTCGAGGTAGCCGAGCTCGCGCATGCGGCGCAGCACGTAGGTGCGCCGCGCCGTCGCTTCCTCGACGCTCGCGACCGGGTTCTGGCGCGACGGCGCCTGCAGGATGCCGGCGAGGAGCGCCGCTTCCGCGGCATCCACCTCGCCCAGCGTCTTGCCGTAGTAGGTCTCGGCCGCGGCGGCAAAACCGTAGGAGCGCTGGCCGAGGAACTGGGTGTTCACGAACAGCGTGAATATCTCCTGCTTCGACAGTTCGTTCTCGAGCTGCAGCGCGAGGTACACCTCGCGCAGCTTGCGCCGCAGCTGCTTCTCTTTCGTGATGAGCGTCGTGCGCACGAGCTGCTGCGTCAGGGTGCTGCCGCCCTGCGAGGCCTGCATCGTCGTTGCCGCGACGAACACCGCGCGCACGATGCCCTGCCAGTCGACGCCGGGATGCTGGAAGAAGCGGTCGTCCTCGGCGGCGAGCACGGCCTGCACCACGACCGGCGGGATCTGGTCCCAGGTCACGGGGACGCGGCGCTGCTCGCCGAGCTGGGCGAGCAGCTTGCCATCGCGGCTATAGACGCGAAGCGGAACCTGCAGGCGCACGTCGCGCAGGACGGCGACGTCCGGCAGCGTCGGTTTCAGGTAGTAATAGGTGGCGAGAAAGGCAAGCCCGACGAGGCCTGCGATCGACACGATGACGGTGGCCGCGATACGCAGCCGACGTTTCAGGGGCGTGATCACCGGGTCCGATTATGCATAGTAATGTCCGGTACTGCCGGGCCCGGGGTCGCGGCCTCGCGACGCCGGGACCGTGACGGCAAACACGGTCGGCCATTCCTTTCGCGTGCAGCATCGGACGCGGTTCTGGTACCGGAGGCCCGTGGGCGCGAAAGGCTGGAACCAGCGGTCAGGGCCGGGGGGCGACCCCCGGCTGAACCGTTGACCCTCGGTAAAAGGGTTGGAATGCGAGTGAATTGCGAGTCGGGTCACGTTCAATTTAACAGTTGCTTGCTATATAGTTGGTCGCTAACTTGACCCAGAATAGCGATTGGCCGCGTAATAGCCTGACCTGAAAAGGAAATTTCTGTGCTCAAGCTGCCTAAAATTTCTCTGGGGCGGAGCTACTCGCCGCTGATCGGCCTGGACATCACCACGTCCTCGATCAAGCTGATCGAGCTTGCGCAGTCAGGCGGCCAGTACCGGGTCGAGGCCTACGCTGCCGAACCGACCCCGCACAACGCGATCAACGAAAAAGCGATCGTCGACGCCGCAGCCGTCGGCGATGCGATCCGCCGCGCGGTCAAGCGCTCGGGCGTCCGCTCCAAGGAATGCGCCGTCGCGATCTCGGGCGACGCGGCGATCACGAAAGCCGTGCAGATGCCGCGGAATCTCTCCGACTCCGACCTCGAGCAGCAGATCGAGATGCAGGCGGACCAGTACATCCCATTCCCGATGGAAGAAGTCAGCTACGACTACCAGGTGCTCGGCCCGTCGGAGAAAGACCCCGACATGCGCGACGTCCTCCTCGTCGCCTCACGCTCCGAGAACGTCGAGCAGCGCGTCGCGGCCGTGAACGCCTCCGGGCTGGTTGCCAAGCTCGTGGACGTCGAGGCCTTCGCCCTCGAGAACGCCTGCAAGCTGCTCACGCACCAGATGCCGGATGGCGGCATGGACCGCACGATCGCCGTGGTCGACTTCGGCGCCAGCACGACGACCTTCAGCGTGCTGCGCAACCTCGTCGTCGTGTACACGCGCGACTTTGCCTTCGGCGGCCAGCAGCTGACCGAAGAGATCATGCGGACCTACGGCCTCTCGATGGAGGAGGCCGGCCGCGCCAAGAAGGAAGGCGGCCTGCCCTCGAACTACCAGCCCGAGGTGCTCGATCCGTTCATCGACGACATGACCCAGCAGGTCAGCCGCTCGCTCCAGTTCTACCTGGCGTCGGGCAGCGGCCGCAGCCAGCCG
>DATBSX010000106.1:0-2754 GCA_036559565.1 Steroidobacteraceae bacterium
CGCTCGTAAACCTCCACCCGCGCCCGCGGCAGGGCCTTGCGGAACAAGATCGCGGCGTAGAGCCCGGCAGGCCCGCCCCCGAGGCAGACGATGCGTTTCACCGCATCATTACAGGCCTAAATAGTTTAACTGTCAACTATACGGGCCCCGGACCGTGACCCGCCGCACGGGCGGGGACTGTCACCTTTGCGCGCTCTGGCGCAAAGGGGACTGTCCCCTCCTGACGAGGCCGCTGCCTGCCTACGTCCGCAATGCCTTGCGCTGCAGCTTCCCCGTCGCGGTCTTCGGCAGGGCCTCGAGGAACTCGATGACCCGCGGATACTTGTACGGCGCAATGCGCTGCTTCACGAAGTCCTGGAGTTCCTTGACCAGGGCGATGTCTCCCGTCAGGCCGGGCGCGAGCACCACGCAGGCTTTGACAATCGTGCCGCGCTCGGGATCCGCCGAACCGACGACGGCGCATTCGCGCACCGCCGGGTGCGCGAGGAGCGCCCACTCCACCTCGGGTCCCGCGATGTTGTAGCCCGCCGAGACGATCATGTCGTCGGCGCGCGCGACGAACCAGAAGTAGCCTTCCTCGTCGAGGCGGTAGATGTCGCCCGTGACGTTCCACCCGTTCTGCACGTAGTCGCGCTGGCGCTCGTCGTCGAGATAGCGGCAACCGGTCGGCCCGGTCACCGCGAGCCGCCCCGTCGCGCCCGGCAGCATGACATCGCCGTCCTCATCCAGCACGCAGGCCTTGTATCCGGGCAGCGGCTTGCCGGTGGAGCCCGGGCGGATGTCCTCGCCGCTCGCGGATACGAAGATGTGGATCATCTCCGTCGCGCCGATGCCGTCGATGATGCGGATGCCGGTCTTTTCGAACCACGTCTCGGAGACCGACTTCGGCAGGAATTCGCCCGCCGACACGCAGCGTTTCAGCGAAGTCAGGTCGCGGCCGGCAAGTTCGGCGGCAAGCGCGCGATAGGCGAAAGGCGCCGTGAAGAGGCAGGTCACGCGGTGACGCTCGACCGCCGCGAGGACCGCCGCCGGCGCCGGCGCCTCGATCGGCACGGTCGCGGCGCGAAAGCGCAGCGGAAACACGAGCAGCGCCCCGAGCCCGAAGGTGAATCCGAGCGGCGGGCTGCCGGCATAGACGTCATCCGGCGACGTCTTCAGCAGGTGACGCGCGACGATGTCCGCCATCGCGAGCACGTCGCGATGGAAATGCATGCAGGCCTTGGGCTGGCCGGTGGTGCCTGAGGTGAACGCGAGCAGGCAGACGTCATCGGACGCCGTATCCGCATTGACGAAGCGGTCGGCAGCCTTCGCCATGCGCGCCTCGAGGTCGCCGTCGCCCCAGGTGATGAGCGTCGCGACGCCGCCAGGCGCTGCGACGCCCGCCAGCTCGCTGACCACCCGCTGGTCGCAGAGCGCGAAGGCCGGTTTCGCCTTGCCGATGATCGCGGTGAGTTCCGGTGCGCGCAGCATGGGCATGGTCGTCACGGCGATCGCGCCCGCCTTCATGACGGCGAGCCAGGCGGCGTAGAGTTCCGGCCCGTTGTAGCCCCGCAGGAGCACGCGGTTGCCCGGGACGAGGCCCGCGCCCGTCAGGACATTCGCAATGCGGTTCGCGCGCGCGAGCAGCTCGCGGTAGGTGATGACACCGGCGTCCGTGACGATCGCCAGCCGGTCGCCATGGCCCTCGGCGAGGGCGTCGTCGAGGAGTACGGTCGCGCAGTTCAGCCGATCGGGATAGCGCAACTCCGGCAGGTCGAAGTGCAGCCGCGGCCACAGTTCCTTCGGCGGCAGCCTGTCCTTCGCAAACGTGTCCACGGCGGCATCTTAGGGTGCCGGGTCGTAGATTCGTAGTTTCAGGGACGGGCTGCCACGAAAACTACGAATCTACGACCCGGCACCCTAAGATTGCGCCATGCCGGCATATCTTGAAACGGAACAAGAGCTGTCACGGCTGGCGCGCCGGGCCGCGGGGATGCGCGGCGGCCCTCGCCTCCTGATCCTCCCCGGCGTCATGGGCTCGAGCATCGGCCACCTGCGCAAGAACGGCGGCGCGGACGTCACCTGGTTCGACCCGGTCGAGATCTGTCAGGGCCAGCTCGTGAAGCTCGCCCTGCCCGCCGGCAGCCGCTACTGGGCGATCGGGGTCCTCAAGTTCGCCTATGAGCGGCTGCGGCTCGTGCTGCGCATCGCCGGCTTCGATGCGGTCTTCCATCCCTACGACTGGCGCCGCGACATCGGCTGGAACGGCCGCGAGCTGGCCGATCGCCTGCTGCGCGAGCGGCGTCAGGACGTCGTGATCGTCGGCCACAGCATGGGCGGCCTTGTCGCGCGCGCCGCGCTCGCGCACAAGGGCGGCGAGCGCATGGGCCGGGTGATCCAGCTCGGTGCGCCGAACAAGGGCGTCTTCGTCGCGGTGCAGGCCTTGCGGGGCACCTACCCCCTGATTCGCCGCGTCGCGATGCTGGACCTCAAGCACAGCGCCGACGAGCTCGCGCGCCAGATGCTGACGACCTTCCCGGGGCTCTGCGACCTCCTGCCCGCGGCCAGCCTTTGCAAGGAATTCGACCCCTTCGATCCCGACCAGTGGCCGGACGGCCCAAAGCCGTCTGCGCGACTTCTCGAGAATTCGCGCGACGCGATGGCGGACCTGCCGCCGCCGGACGAGCGCTTCCGCCTCATCGCCGGTTTCGGCCAGGACACGGTGCTGGGGCTGCGCCGCGTCGGGCGCAAGCTCGAGTTCGGCCGCGGGCCCGC
>DATBSX010000107.1:0-6610 GCA_036559565.1 Steroidobacteraceae bacterium
CGACATTCCTGGCCCTGCACCTGACCCTCGCGCACTGGCCATACGCGTGGGCGGGTATGCGCGTTCCCCGCCGCCCGGAACAATACCGCGACGCCTATGGAGCCGCGGTCGCCGAAGTCGACCGGCAATTCGAAGCCGTCATTCATATTCTCACCGCCGCACACGTACTCGACGATGCGATCGTTGTGCTCCTTTCCGATCACGGCGAAGCGCTGGGGGCGGACGACGATTCAATGCTTCGAAAGATCGGCACGGGCGACGAGATCTGGAATTCCCTTTGGGGCCAGGGCACGAGCGTCATGAGCCCGAATCAGTACCGCGGACTGCTTGCGATGCGCGCCTTCTGCCGGGCGCGCCTGCCCGGACCCAAGCGCGACTACGACTGGCCCGTGTCCCTCGAAGACCTGCGACCGACCCTCGAGCAGTATGCGACCGGAAAATCGCCCACGAACGTGGACGGCATTTCGCTCTTGCCTTATCTCGCGGATCCCGGGCTCGCAACCCAGCTGGCCGGACGCGTGCGGTTTACGGAAACCGATTTCAACACGGCCGACACCCTGGCCGGGCGTTATCAGGAATCCGGAATCATTGCCGAGGCGGCGGCCTTTTATGAGCTCGACCCGAAATCCGGCTGGGTCCAGTTCCGCGAAAACCGCCTGCCGGAACTGTTGGCGCATAAGCAACGGGCGGCACTGTCGTCCCACACGCTGCTTGCAGCCATCCCGGGGTCGCCGGGACAGGGCACGCGCTACCTGCTTACAAGCCGCGACAAGCCCGATCCAAGGGTTCTGGAAGGCCCTCCGGACGCCTCACGGGATCCGGAGGCCAGGCGCCTTTGGGACGCCCTCCAGGCGCGATTCCCGGGTGAGCTGCCGGCGGAATCAGACCTGCCCCGAATGTGAACCGTGTCAAGGGCTTGTAGGCCGCACTATGGGACCATTCCCGCTCATTTAACAATTGCTGGCGCGGTGAGTTAGGCTACAAGATCCCGACTTCCCGGGAGCCTCAGGGGTAAGGTAAAGCCGTGCGTGGAGCTCGCTTTTGAACGATAACGCGGCCGCCACCGGATCGATCCGGGCCGTCCTGACCGGATTGCCACAGCGGCTCGTGCTCGACGGCCTGGTCGAGGAATCGGCCATGCTCGACGCGATCGCAAGTTCGCGCGAGCGCAAGACCCATCTCGTGAGCTGGCTGGTCTCGCACGAAATGGCCGCCGCCCGTGACATCGCGATCGCCGCGGCCACGGAATTCGGCATGGCGCTGCTCGATCTCGACGCAGTCGCGATCGACATCGACACCGTCCGGCTCGTGAACGAGAAGCTGCTCGCGAAGCACCGCATCCTGCCGCTCGTCAAGCGCGGCAAGCGACTGCACGTCGGGGTGTCCGACCCGACGATCCTGCACGCCGTTGACGAGATCAAGTTCCAGACCGGCCTTGCCATCGAGGCCGTCGTGGTCGAGGACGACAAGCTCCAGCGTGCCGTCCAGAAGGCGATCGAACAGGTCGACACGCAGATGCCCTCGCTCGGCGGGGGCGACGACGACTTCGACCTCGATAATCTCGACACGTCGCATGCGGATGACGCGATGGAGGCGGACTCCGCGCGCGACGACGTCGAAGACGCGCCGATCGTCCGCTTCGTCAATAAGATCATGCTGGATGCGATCCGCAAGAGCGCGTCCGACATCCACTTCGAGCCCTACGAAAAGTACTATCGCATTCGCCTGCGCATCGACGGCGTGCTGCGAGAGATTGCTCAGCCGCCGGTGCAGCTCGCAACCAAGCTCGCTGCCCGCCTGAAAGTCATGTCGCGGCTCGACATTGCCGAGCGGCGCGTGCCGCAGGACGGCCGCATCAAGATGCGGCTCTCGAAGAACCGCTCCATCGACTTCCGCGTGTCGAGCTGCCCGACGCTCTTCGGCGAAAAGATCGTGCTGCGCATCCTTGATGCCAGCACGGCCATGATGGGCATCGACGCGCTCGGCTACGAAGGATTCCAGAAGGAGCTTTACCTCAAGGTCCTCGCGAAACCGCAGGGCATGATCCTCGTGACGGGCCCGACCGGCAGCGGCAAGACGGTCTCGCTCTACACGGGGCTCGCAATCCTGAACGTCGAGGACACCAATATTTCGACCGCCGAGGATCCGGCGGAAATCATATTGCCGGGCGTCAACCAGGTGAACGTCAACCCGAAAGTGGGCCTCACCTTCGCGTCGGCGCTGCGCGCCTTCCTTCGCCAGGACCCGGACGTCATCATGGTCGGCGAGATCCGCGACCTCGAGACCGCCGAGATTGCGATCAAGGCGGCGCAGACGGGCCACCTCGTGCTCTCGACGCTTCACACGAATGACGCGCCGCAGACGCTCACCCGCATGATCGACATGGGCGTGAAGCCCTATGCCATCGCAACTTCCGTGAGCCTCATCATCGCGCAGCGGCTTGCGCGGCGCCTGTGCAACCATTGCAAGCAGCCGCTCGACCTGCCGCACGATGCGCTGTTGCGCGAAGGCTTTACCGAAGAGCAGGTCTCGAAGCCCGATTTCAAGATCTACAAGCCGGTCGGCTGCAGCCAGTGCACGGACGGCTACAAGGGCCGGGTGGGTGTCTACGAGGTGCTGCCGGTCACCGAGGCCATTGGCCGGATCATCCTGGAGGGCGGCAGCGCCCCGCATATCCGGGACGAGGCCCGCAAGCACGGGATATGGGATTTGCGCACTTCGGGGCTCAAGAAGGTCCGGGACGGCCAGACCAGCCTCGAAGAAGTCAACCGCGTCACAGTTGAGTGATTCGCCCGGGCGTTAACATCCGAAAGTCAGGGTAGAGGACGACCGACACCATGCCGCCGACCGCCGTCGCCGCCGCCAAGGACCTCCAGTTCAACTGGGAGGGCAAGGACCGCAAGGGCAACAAGCTCCGCGGGAAACTCCTCGCGGTCAACGAGCAGGAGGTGCGGGCCGATCTTCGCCGCCAGAACATCGTCCCGACCAAGATCCGCAAGCAGCGGTCGTTTGGCTCGGGCGCCAAGCCGTCACCGGGCGACATCGCGATTTTCGCTCGCCAGCTCTCGACCATGCTCGCAGCCGGCATCCCGCTCGTGCAGGCCTTCGAGATCGTCGGCGTCGGGCACGAAAAACCGTCAATGCAGAAGCTGATTCTCGACATCAAGCAGAACATCGAGGGCGGCAGCACGTTGCACGAGTCGCTGGCGAAGCACCCGCTCTACTTCGACAATCTCTTTGTCAACCTGGTGGAAGCCGGCGAGCAGGCGGGTGCGCTCGAATCGCTGCTGGACAAGGTTGCCACCTACAAGGAAAAGACCGAGGCCCTCAAGAAGAAGATCAAGAAGGCCCTGTTCTACCCCGCCGCGGTGCTCGCGGTCGCCGTGATCGTGACGCTGATCCTGCTGCTCTTCGTGATCCCGCAGTTCGAGGCGCTGTTCAAGGGCTTCGGCGCGGACCTGCCGGCGTTCACGCGCGCGGTCATCGACGTCTCCAAGTTCGTCCAAGAGCAGGGTTGGTGGATGGGTTGCCTGTTCGTCGGCGGCGTCATGTTCTTCCTGCACATGAAGAAGCGTTCGGAGGCGCTGCGCCAGTTCATGGACCGCCTCTCGCTGAAGATCCCGATCATCGGCCCGATCCTTGTCAAGGCCGCGATCGCCCGCTACGCGCGCACGCTCTCCACGATGTTCTCGGCGGGCGTGCCGCTCGTCGAGGCGATGGAGTCCGTCGCCGGCGCGACTGGCAACATCGTCTATGAACAGGCCGTCCTTCGCATGCGCGACGAAGTCGCGACTGGCCAGCGCCTGCAGCGCGCGATGGAGAACACGGGCCTCTTCCCGAACATGGTCATCCAGATGATCGCAGTCGGCGAGGAATCGGGCTCGCTCGACGCGATGGCCGCCAAGGTCGCCGACTTCTACGAACTCGAGGTCGACACCGCGGTGGACGGCCTGTCCTCGCTGCTCGAGCCGCTCATCATGGCGATCCTCGGCGTGCTGGTCGGCAGCCTCGTCATCGCGATGTACCTGCCGATCTTCAAGCTCGGCGCCGTGATCTGACCGGAACCTCGCCCGTGGCGCTGCTCGCCGCGAATCCCGCCTTGTTTGCGGCGGTGGCCTTCTTGTTCGGTCTCGCGATCGGCAGCTTCCTGAATGTCGTGATTCACCGCCTGCCGCTCATGCTCGAGCGGCAATGGCGCGCGCAGGCGGCCGACCTCGAAGGCCGGACCCTTCCTGCCGAGACCGAGCCGTACAACCTTGCGACGCCGCGTTCGCGTTGCCCGTCCTGCCAGGCTCCGATACGCGGCATCCACAACATCCCGGTCCTCAGCTATCTCGCGCTTCAAGGGCGCTGCGCGTCCTGCCGAGCGCCGATCTCGGCCCGCTATCCGCTCGTCGAGCTCGCGACGGGCATCGCCTTCGCCGCAGTCGCGTGGCATTTCGGCTTCGGGCTCACGGCGGGGCTTTCCCTCGTCTTCACGGCCTACCTGATCGCGCTGACGGGCATCGACATCGATCGCCAGCTCCTGCCCGACATCCTGACCGTGCCGCTCCTCTGGATCGCGCTCATCGCGAGCCTCTGGCATACCGCGGGCGGGCTGGCGCCACCGGCCGCGCTGCGCGACGCGGTCATCGGCGCGGTCGCGGGCTATGCATTCCTCTGGCTCGTGTTCCAGCTCTTCAAGCTGATCACCGGCAAGGAAGGCATGGGCTACGGCGACTTCAAGCTGTTCGCCGCGGTCGGCGCCTGGCTAGGCTGGCAGATGCTGCCGCTCGTGCTCCTGCTCGCAGCCGTCGTTGGCGCGGCAGTCGGCATCGCGCTGCTTGCGGTACGCCGCCTCGGGCGCGGCGCGGCGATCCCGTTCGGGCCCTACCTGGCAGGCGCGGCCTGGATCGCGCTGATGTGGGGGCCCGAGATCAAGGACCGCTATCTCGCGCTTGCGGGCCTCAGCTGAGTTTCATGCTTCGCATCGGCCTCACCGGCGGCATCGCGAGCGGCAAGACGACGGTTGCCGCGCTCTTCGCCTTGCGCGGCGCGGTCGTGCTCGACACCGACCGGATCGCGCGCGAAGTCGTCGAGCCCGGCAAGCCCGCGCTTGCCGCGCTCGTCCAGGCGCTCGGTGAAGACATCCTCGGCCGCGACGGGCGGCTGGACCGGGCGGCGCTTCGCCAGCGGCTGTTCGGCGACGACGCGACGCGACGCCGGGTCGAGGCGATCCTGCATCCCGAGATCCTCGCCGAGCTCGAACGGCAGTCGAAGTCGTCGCCGGGTCCCTATCAGGTCTTCGTGATTCCGCTCCTCGTCGAGAGCCATCTCGAGCGCGTCGTGGACCGCATCCTGGTCGTGGACTGCCCCGAGGAAGACCAGCTCCGGAGGCTGATGGCGCGCGACGGTGAGAACCGCGAGAGCGCGCTCGCGATGCTGCGGGCCCAGGCCTCGCGGGCGGAGCGGCTCGCGGTGGCGGACGACGTGGTCGACAATGGCGGGGATTCCGGGACCCTGCCCGCCCAGGTGGCGGCGCTCGACCGCAAATACCGCGAATTGGCCCCGAAGCACTGAAGTCTCGTCACGACATCGTGCCGGCCGTCACAGCCGGCGAGGTTTACGCCCATGGAAGCCCTGCCGCAAAATAGGGGCATGTTCGAAGCTGCCGCCGAGCCGAAGCCGGATTCGGAGCCGATCGTCTATGAGCAGCCGCTCAACGAGCGGATGCGCGCGTTCATGCGCCTCGAATTCCTGTGGCAGCAGTTGTCGTTCCACGCGGGCGTGCCGAACGCCTGGTCGAGCCGCGCCGCGGTTGCGGGACTGCTCGAGATCCTCGCGATCACGGCGCGCGGCGATGCGCGCGGCGACGTGCTGAAGGAGCTCGAGCGGCAGATGTCGGCGCTGCGCGATTTCCAGAACCGGCCCGGCGTGGACGGCCCGCGCCTCCGCTCCGTGCTGGCCGCGCTGATGCGCCGCCGCGAGGAGCTGAACTCGGCCGGCGCGAACTTCATGCAGAAGCTGCGCGAATCGGAATTCCTGAACGCGATCAAGCACCGCAGCGCGATCCCGGGCGGCACCTGCGAGTTCGACCTGCCGGATTTCTTCCACTGGCTCTCGCTCGACGCCGACACGCGCGAGGCGGATCTCGCGGCCTGGATCGCGACGATCCGCCCGCTGTGCGAGTCCATCTCGGAACTCCTCTGGATCACGCGCGAGAATGCGCGGCCGACCGAAGAGACTGCGGCGGGCGGCAGCTTCCAGATCATCTTCGAGCGCGACCGGCCGGTGCAGCTCCTGCGCATCACGCTGCCGGGCGGATCGCGGCTGTTCCCGGAAGTGAGCGGCAGCCACCACCGCTGCTCGCTGCGCTTCCTGCGCTGGCACAACGTCCACAGCCGCCCGATACAGGCGAACGAGGACGTTTCGTTCGTGCTCGCGACCTGCGGCTGAATGCCATGGCGCGCGAAGTCGTCTGCCCGCGCTGCGGAAAGCGCCACGAGTGGGAAGGCAACCGGTTCCGGCCGTTCTGCAGCGAACGCTGCAAGATGATCGACTTCGGCGCCTGGCTGGAAGAACGGCACGCCATCCCCGGCGAGCCGGCTGAAATCCCGGACGATGATGGCCT
>DATBSX010000108.1:0-5276 GCA_036559565.1 Steroidobacteraceae bacterium
ATGCCGCGGCCGTCGTCCTCGACGGTCACCGAGCCGTCCTTGTGAAGCGTTACGGCGATGTTCTTGCAATGCCCCGAGAGTGCCTCGTCGACGCTGTTGTCCACGACTTCGTGCACGAGGTGATTCGGGCTCCTCGTGTCCGTGTACATGCCGGGCCGGCGGCGGACGGGTTCGAGCCCCTTGAGAACTTCGATGTCCGATGCGGTGTAAGACTGCGCCATGCGGGCCCTTGGCTACGGGCGGCTGCGCCGCCGGCGCGGCGATTCTAGCAGCAGCGCGCGCGGGCGCGTCAGGCGAGATCGACGCGAAGCGAGGGCCGGATCGAGAGAAATTCCAAGACCGCGTTTAGGCGCGTGAAGTAAACTGCGGCCCCATCCCGCCTGGCGGCCGGACCTCGTGACACGACAGAAGCAGCAGTCCACACCCGACTTCGAGGCGGCCCTCGCCGAGCTCGAGGCCATCGTCGCCCGGCTCGAGCAGGGCGAGCTCCCGCTCGAGGAGTCGCTGCGCCAGTTCGAGCGTGGCGTCGTGCTGACGCGGCTGTGCCAGAAAGCCCTGACCCAGGCGGAGCAGAAGATCCGCATGCTCGCGAAAGGCGCCGGCGGTGAAGTCGTCGAACAGGATTTCGACGCGCCGGAACAGGACTGACCGCCTCCCATGCAGGACCGCACACCCGCCGGCGACTGGCAGCCGGCCTTCCGCGAACGCGTGGAAGGCGTGCTGCGAAGGGTCCTGCCGCCCCGCGAACGCGAACCCGCACGCCTGCACCAGGCGATGCTCTATGCCGCGCTCGGTGAGGGCAAGCGCATCCGGCCGCTACTCGTCTACGCGACGGGCAGCGCGATTGGCATCGCGCCAGCGACGCTCGACGCGCCCGCAGCGGCAGTCGAGCTGATCCACGCCTACTCGCTCGTCCACGACGACCTGCCGGCCATGGACGACGACGACCTGCGTCGCGGCCGGCCGACGACACATCGCGCCTTCGACGAGGCGACCGCGATCCTCGCGGGCGACGCGCTGCAGGTCCTCGCCTTCGACCTGCTCGCGAACGAGCCGATGCCGGGCGTCGACGACGCGGGCCGCGTCGAGATGATCCGCCTGCTCGCGCGTGCGAGCGGAACGGCCGGCATGGCCGGCGGCCAGGCGATGGATCTCGCGGCAACGGGCCAGCGCCTCGAGCCGCGGCAGATCGAGGAAATGCACGAGCGCAAGACCGGCGCGCTGATGCGCGCCTCGGTGCTCATCGCCTGCGCGGCAAGCCCGCGGCTGCCCGGCGGGAAGCGCGACGCGCTCGACCGCTATGGCCGCGCAATCGGCCTCTGCTTCCAGATCGTGGACGACCTGCTCGACGTGCTCGGCGATCCCGCCGTGACGGGCAAGGTCGCGGGCTCCGATGCGCTCCGCGGCAAGCCGACTTATCCCGCGATCGCGGGCGTCGCCGCAGCCCGCGCGCGCGCGGCCGAGCTCGCCGAATACGGTATCGGGGCGCTTGCGGGCTTCGGGCCGGAAGCCGACACCCTGCGCGAATTCGCCGCCGACCTCGTCCAGCGCGGCCGTTGAATACATAAGGCCATGGCCGGTATGCCCCCTGCCCGCGCTCCAGTAGACTCTCGCCATGGGTGACGAAAAGCCGGACGGCTTGCTCGCCACGATCGAAACCCCGGCCGACCTTCGGGCCCTGTCCCGCGATGATTTGGGTTCCCTGTCCGACGAGCTCCGCGAGTACCTGATCCAGACCGTCGGCCCGATGGGCGGCCACCTCGCCGCGGGCCTCGGCACCGTCGAGCTCGCCGTCGCGCTGCACTACGTATTCGACACGCCCTACGATCGCCTGATCTGGGACGTCGGGCACCAGGCCTATCCGCACAAGGTCCTGACCGGCCGCCGGCGGCGGCTCGGCAGCATCAAGCAGCGCGCCGGCCTGGCGCCGTTTCCGGCGCGCGCCGAGAGCGTCTACGACAGCTTCGGCGTCGGCCACTCGAGCACTTCAGTCAGCGCGGCGCTTGGCATGGCGATCGCGAATCGCCTGACCGGCAGCGACCGGCGCGTAGTCGCCGTCATCGGCGACGGCGCCATGAGCGCCGGGCTCGCCTGGGAGGCGCTGAACCACGCCGGGAGCCTCGACGTGGACCTGCTCGTCGTCCTGAACGACAACGACATGTCCATTTCGCAGAACGTCGGCGCGCTGTCCAACTACTTCGCGCGCCTCCTCTCCGGCCGCATGTACGCGCACCTGCGCGCCGGTGGCAAGAAGGTGCTGCGCAAGATGCCTGCGGCCTGGGAGCTCGCGCGGCGTTCCGAAGTGCATGCGAAGGGCATGGTGCTGCCGGGCACGCTGTTCGAGGAGCTGGGCTTCAACTACATCGGGCCGATCGACGGCCACGACGTGAATGCGCTCGTCGCGACGCTCGGCAACATGCGAAACCTCCCCGGTCCGCAGTTCCTGCACGTCGTCACGCAAAAGGGCAAGGGCTACGCACCCGCGGAGGCCGACCCGATCAAGTGGCATGGCCCCGGCCCCTACGACCCGGCGAGCGGCACGCTCTTCAAGGAAAAGGCCGCCGGCCCGACTTATTCGCAGGTATTCGGCGAGTGGCTGTGCGACATGGCGGAGCAGGATGTCCGCTTCGTCGGCATCACGCCCGCGATGCGCGAGGGATCGGGTCTGGTCGAGTTCGAGAAGCGCTTTCCGGACCGCTACTTTGACGTCGCGATCGCGGAACAGCATGCGGTGACGCTCGCCGCGGGACTCGCCTGCGATGGCCTCCGTCCCGTCGTCGCGATCTACTCCACGTTCCTGCAGCGCGGCTATGACCAGCTCATCCACGACGTCGCTCTGCAGCGCCTGCCGGTCGTCTTTGCCATCGATCGCGCGGGACTGGTCGGCGGCGATGGCGCGACGCACCAGGGCGTATTCGACCTGACCTACCTTCGCTGCGTGCCGAACCTGGTCGTCATGGCGCCGGCGGACGAAAACGAGTGCCGCCAGATGCTCTACACGGCGGGAACGCTCGACCAGCCGTCGGCCGTCCGCTATCCGCGCGGCCGCGGTCCGGGCGTCGCGGTGGAGAAGACGATGCGGGCGCTGCCCGTCGGCCGCGGCGAAGTCCGCCGCCGCGGCGCGAGCGGACTCGCGCTGCTGGCCTTCGGCACGATGGTGGATGCCGCGACGCCCGCGGCAGACGCGCTCGACGCAACACTCGTCAACATGCGCTTCGTGAAGCCGATCGACGAGGCCCTGGTTGCCGAAATCGCCGCCAGCCACCGCGCGATCGTCACGCTCGAGGAAAACGCGATTGCCGGCGGCGCGGGCTCGGCGGTGCTCGAGCTCCTGCAGCGGATGGGCAGCCCGCTGCCGGTCCTGCAGGTCGGCGTGCCGGACGGATTCGTCGAACATGGATCGCGCGATGACAACCTGGTTTCCGCCGGCCTCGACGCTGCGGCGGTCCGCGCAACGATCGAGCGCTTCTGGCGCGGCCAGGGTATTGCGCGCGCGCTGCCTGCCGGTTAATCAGGACCAATATGGTATGATTTACGCATGAATGCGAAGCCGGCCGCAGCGAACATCGCCCCGATCATCGAGGACGTGCAGGGTCGCGCGGACACGCGGCGGATCCCGATCGACCGCGTCGGCATCAAGGATATTTTCCACCCGGTGCGGGTCAAGGACCGCTCGGGCGGCCACCAGCACACGATCGCGAACTTCAACATGTACGTCTACCTGCCCGATAACTTCAAGGGCACCCACATGTCGCGTTTCGTCGAGATCCTGAACGAGCACGAGCGCGAAATATCAGTCGAATCGTTCAACGAGATGCTGGCGCAGATGACGACCCGGCTCAATTCCGAGGCCGGCCATCTCGAGATGACTTTCCCCTACTTCATCATGAAGAAGGCGCCCGTGACCGGCGTGCAGAGCCTGCTCGACTACCGGGCGACCCTGGCGGCGGAGTTCAAGAAGGGCGCGGTGGAGACCTGGCTGAAGGTGCTCGTCCCGGTGACGAGCCTCTGCCCCTGTTCGAAGCAGATCTCCGATTACGGCGCGCACAACCAGCGCTCGCACCTGACGATCTCCGCGCGGATCGCGGAGCACGTCTGGCTCGAGGAACTCATCGAGGTCGCGGAGTCCGAGGCGAGCTGCGAGCTCTACGGGATCCTGAAGCGCCCGGACGAGAAGTTCGTGACCGAGCGCGCCTACGACAACCCGAAGTTCGTCGAGGACATCGTGCGGGATGTCGCGACGCGGCTCAACGTCGACGAGCGGATCCGTTCGTACGTCATCGAAGCCGAGAACTTCGAGTCGATTCACAACCACTCGGCCTACGCTCGCATCGAGCGCGACAAGGACGCTCCGGCGGTCTAAGACTCGAGCCGGCGCGTCTCGGCTGACACGCGCGCTTCGCCGGCGGGACCCCTGCGCTCGCTCAGAAGAACGGACATTCGCTCGCTCCGGGGTCCCGCAACGGCTTGCTCGCGTGTCAGCAGGCGCTGCCCGCAAGCGCCTGGACCGCTGCAGCCCACGCGCGACGGCCGGACGGGTCCCCGAGCGAGCGAATGCGGTCGCCGCCCTGAGCGAGCGAGGGTCCCCGGCCGGCCGAGCGCGCGGGCAATTGGCGGGCTTGTCGAGTGCCGGCTGGTCAGCTTACGGTGCGGGATTCGCCGTTCTGCAGGCGCGAGATCAGGGACTTCAGGAAGACCTTGTTGAAGCGCAGCTGGCAGGCGGATGAGGCCTGCTCGAGCAGCGTCGAGCTGACTCGCAGGATCGTGACGCCCGCGCCCGCGATCACCGCCGCCTGCCGCTTCGCGCCGCGCAGGTAGCTCGTCTCGCCGAAGCAATCGCCGGCCTCGAGGCGGCCGACGATCTTGCCGTCGCGCTCGACGTTGCAGTTGCCGTTCACGATCACGTAGAAGCGGTCGTCGATGCCGCCCGCGCGCACGATCTCGTCGCCGCGCGCGTGGTCCTGCCAGGTGCCTGCGCGCAGCACTTCCCAGATCTCGTTCGACGAGAAGTCGTGGAAGAACTTGAGGCGCCGCAGCAGGTTGAAGTGCTCCTGGCGGTCGCTGCGGTCGGTGTCCTTGCGCTGCTGAGCGTGCACCCGCGCGATCGCGTTCGCGAATTCCGCGCCGTTCGGGTAGCGCTTCTCCGGCTCCTTGTGCATCGCCATCGCGACCACGTTCTCGAGCTCCGGGGGCAGGTCCGCCCGCAGCGAGAGCATGGGCGGCGGCGTCGCGTAGACGATCTGGTGCAGGAGCTTCGCGAGCGCGCCGGCGCGGAA
>DATBSX010000109.1:0-2775 GCA_036559565.1 Steroidobacteraceae bacterium
CGACCAGACGGCCGCGAGAGTGCGGTCGAGATCAACCAGGTCCACGATCACGCTGCCGGCGGGAAGGTAGTCCGAGAGGCCGGACGTCTGGTTGAAAAAGAGGGGCAGCCAGGCTTCGATGCCCGCCGGCATCTGGCCGGCGGTGACGGCCCGGTAGACGCTGCTTTTCTGCGGGTCGCCTTCGAAGCGCTCGCGCCAGCGCGCCCTGAATACGGCGATCGCTTCGGGGGATGACGGGATTTCGCGCGCCGGGAGAAGCGGCACGGCCGCCAGCCGTTCGCCGGAGCGCTGGTCGGCCGGGTCGAAGACACGCACGGACTCGATCTGGTCATCGAAGAGGTCAAGCCGGAACGGCTGCGGCGCACCGGCGGCGAAGAGATCCACCACCGAGCCGCGCACCGCGAACTCCCCGGGACTCAGCACCTGCGTGACCTGCACGTAACCGGAATCGGCGAGCCGCTTGCGCAGCTTCGGCAAGTCGATGCGATCGCCGGTCGCGAGCGCGAAGGCGTGGGCCGCGATGAAAGCGCGCGGCGGCAGGCGGTCGAGGAGGGCCGCCTGGGTGGTGACGACGATTCCCCGCGCGAGGTCGGGCAGCGCCGCAAGCGTGCGCAGCCGTTCCGAGACGATGTCCGGGTGCGGAGAGAAGGGGTCGTACGGCAGAGTCTCGCGGTCCGGAAACGACCAGAGGCCGAGGCGCCCGGCCGTGAAAAATCGCAGCTCCGCCAGGTATTGGTCGGCTTCGCGGCCGCTGCCGGCAACGACGACGAGCGGCGCCCCCGCGGCAGCCCACTCCGCGAGGAAATACGCCGGGCTGCTGCCGTAGAGTTCGCCCCAACGGACCGTTTCACGGCCCGCGGGCAGGAGGACTTCGGGCTGGCGCGATTCGGGCATCAGGCATCCTGCAAGCAAAACTCCCCGTTCCGGGTGAACCCGGCGGGGTCTTGACTGGCAGGATACCTTGAACCCGGCGACCCGCGGCTCAGCCGGAGGACGCGCTCCTCACGATGACGCTATGGAGCACCCGGTCGTTCTCGAAATAGACCGAGAACTGCGGGTAGTCCCAGCGCGTGATGGGCGGATTGCCGACGGCCGCATGTCGGTTGGTCGGAGCTCCATAACGGCTCTCCACCGTCGCCATCGTGCTGCCGCGGTGCGGACTGTCCGCTGCGGCCGCTGGATTGCCGGTGTCCGTATTGAGCGTTTCGGCCAGGGCGGGCGTTGCCGCTCCAAGCGCGAACAACACCAAAATGCGTAGGATAGGCATCGCGATACCTCCGCTTTCGAGTGTAGCACCGGGTGGGAGCCTGTCGAGGTTGCCACGATAAAACCTTGATAGGCATGCCGAATCCTGTGAACCACCGCACATGCTGACGCCGCTGCCCCTAGGGCTTGGGCTCCGCTATGTCCGCGCCCGCCAGCACCAGTACTTCGTATCCTTCATCAGCTGGGTTTCCCTGGCCGGCATCTGCCTCGGCGTTGCGGCGCTGATTGCGATCCTCTCGGTCATGAACGGATTCGAGGGGGAATTGCGCACGCGACTCCTGTCGCTTGCCGCCCATGCCACCTTGCCTGCGCCGGCCGATCCGGCCTCCCTGCGCGGTCTGGCCGAGCGCGCGCGCCACGAAGCCGGCGTCGCGAGCGCGGAGCCTTTCATCGAAGTCCAGGGGCTCCTGTCTAATGGAGCGACGCTCGCCGGCGCGGTTCTGCGGGGCATCGACGCGAAAGACCACGGCCCGGGCTCGACACTTGGGGCGGCCATGCGGCAGGGCGAGATATCGGCGCTCGTGCCGGGGAGCATGCGCGTGGCGCTTGGCCGCGTGCTGGCCTTCCAGTTGCAGGCGCGCACCGGCGACCACGTCAACATGCTGCTGCTGCGCAGCAACGCGGACGGCGCACTCTCGCCGCGCATCGGGGCATTCGAGGTTGCGGGCCAGTTCGAGATCGGCCTCGCCGACCATGACGCGACGCTTGCCTTTGCCTCGCTCGAGGATGTCGGCTCGCTGGCCGGTCCTTCCGCAACGGCGGGCATTCGCATCTTCTATACGGATCCTTTCGAGGCCGCAAAGCGCACGCCCGCACTCGTGGCCGCGCTCGGCATGAAAGGCGGTACCGACTGGACTCAGGAACACGCGGCTTATTTCAGGGCGATCCGGCTGGAAAAAACGATGATGACGGTGATCCTGCTCCTGATCGTCGCGGTGGCGGCCTTCAACATCATCGCGAGCCTCGTCATGGTCGTGTCCGAGAAGCGCAACGACATCGCGATCCTGCGCACGCTCGGCTTCTCGCGCGGCGGCGTCGTGGCGACGTTCATCGTGCAAGGCACGCTGATCGGCTGGATCGGCGCGCTGGCGGGCACCGGGCTCGGGATCCTGCTCGCGGTGTATGCGGGAGACATCGTCCACGCGCTCGAGCGCCTGTTCGGCTTCGAGCTCTTTGACCCGGCCGTCTATTACATCTCGCGCATTCCTTCCGAACTTCGGGCCTCGGATGTCGCGCTCGTGTCGATCACGGCCTTCACGCTGACGTTCCTCGCCACGATCTATCCGGCACGGCGCGCGGCCGCGACGGAACCTGCGGCAGCGCTTCGCTATGAGTAGGACCGCAGCGTGGATCGGGCTCCGGTACCTGCGCGCGCGCAGCGAAAACCGCTTCGTCGGCTTCATCTCGGTGATCGCGATGGCGGGCATCGCGCTCGGCGTCATGGTGCTGATCGCGGTCCTCTCCGTGATGAACGGCTTCGAGCGCGAACTTTCGCAGCGGATCCTTGAC
>DATBSX010000110.1:0-1504 GCA_036559565.1 Steroidobacteraceae bacterium
GATGGCGACCACGCCGGCCAGCATGGCCAGCCAGAGTGTGTTTTGCATGGACATGAACTACTCCCCGGAAACGAAAATCATATCACGAAGGTCGTCGACAGCCGGCGGCGGACTCGCGCGTTTTTCAGCGTCGCATACGCTGGAATCCCGTTCTTGTACGGCGGATTGTCCTCGCCGGCGATCAGCGGTTCGAGATAGCGGCGGCCCGCCGCCGTGATCCCGAATCCGTCCTCGGTGATGAAGTTGCGCGGCACCATCTTTTCCTTGTTCGCGACGGCCTCGATCGCGACTGACGAGATGTCCCAGCGATAGGGCCTCGAGGACTTGCGGCGGATGACCGGCATCACCGCGTTCTTGCCCGCGAGCGCGAGTTCGACCGCGGCCTTGCCGACCGCGTAGGCCTGCTGCACGTCCACCTTCGACGCGACGTGCCGCGCAGAGCGCTGCAGGTAGTCGGCGAGCGCCCAGTGATACTTGTAGCCGTGCGCCTGCTTGACCATCTGCGCGAGCGTCGGCGCGACGCCGCCGAGCTGCACGTGGCCGAAAGCGTCGCGCGTGCCCATGTCGGACAGGAACTTTCCTTCCGCGTCGCGCGTGCCCTCGGAGGCGACGATGACGCAGTAGCCTTTTTTCTCGACGGTCTCCTTGACGCGCGCGAGGAAGCGCTCGCGATCGAAGGCGATCTCCGGGAACAGGATAACGTGCGGCGGGTCGCCGGCCTTGCGCGCGGCGAGGCCGCCCGCGGCCGCGATCCAGCCCGCGTGGCGTCCCATCACCTCGAGGACGAAGACGCGCGTCGAGGTGCGCGCCATCGAGGCGACATCGAGCGAGGCCTCGAGCGTCGAGACCGCGACGTATTTCGCGACCGAGCCGAAGCCCGGGCAGCAGTCGGTCACCGGCAGGTCGTTGTCCACCGTCTTCGGGATGCCGATGCAGGCGATCGGGTATCCGGTCTGCGCGCCGAGCTGGCTCAGCTTCAGCGCCGTGTCCATCGAGTCGTTGCCGCCGTTGTAGAAGAAGTAGCCGATGTCGTGCGCGCGGAAGACCTCGATGAGGCGCTCGTACTTCGCGCGATCGCGCTCGAGGTCCTTCAGCTTGTAGCGCGCCGAGCCGAACGCGCCCGCGGGCGTGTGGCAGAGCGCGCGGATCGCCGCCGCGCTTTCGCGGCCGGTGTCGATCAAGTCTTCGGTCAGGACGCCGACGATGCCGTCGCGTCCCGCATAGAGGTTGCCTATCTGGCGCTTGTGCCTGCGGCAGGCCTCGATGACGCCGCAGGCGGTCGCGTTGATGACCGCGGTCACGCCGCCCGATTGCGCGTAGAGCGCGTTGCGCGGCCCGGTGCTCATGCGTGCAGCCATTGTCAAATCCGTTTTGCGGACGGCGACCCGCCCCGTGGGGGGCGAAGCATATCCGATTCGCGCGGTTTGACGCGACCTGACGCCGCGGGCAGGATGGGCGCCCCACAACGGGCGCAAGACCCGCGGAGTGGCTGGAAAATGAGGCT
>DATBSX010000111.1:0-2368 GCA_036559565.1 Steroidobacteraceae bacterium
ACCGCTTCATCGTCATCGACACCGGCGGCCTCGTCGAGACCCCGCGCGGGATTTCCGAACTCATGGCGCGGCAGACGGACCGCGCGATCGAGGAAGCGGACCGCGTCGTGTTCCTGGTGGATGGCCGCAACGGCATCGACCTCGCGGACCGTTTCGTGGCCGACGTGCTGCGGCGGAGCGGCAAGCCCGTCACCGTTGCCGTGAACAAGAGCGAGGACCGCGACTCGGCGGTCATCACCGCCGAGTTCCATGCATTCGGCTTCGGCGAGCCGCTGGCGATTTCGGCGGAACATCGCCAGGGCATCGACGACCTCCTGGACCGCACCCTGGCCGGAATCGAGTCTCCGTCCGGCGACACCGAGGAGGAAGGCGAGCGCGCGATCCGGGTCTGCGTGATCGGCCGGCCGAATGTCGGCAAGTCGACGCTGATCAACCGCCTCGTCGGCGAGGAGCGCGTGATCACGTTCGACCAGCCGGGCACGACGCGCGACGCCGTGCACGTGCCATTCGAGCGTGACGGCCGCCAGTACGTGCTGATCGACACGGCCGGCGTCCGCCGCCGCGCACGCGTGGACGACGGCCTCGAGAAGTGGAGCGTCATCAAGACGCTGCAGGCGATCGACGAGGCGCACGTCGTGATCGGCGTGCTGGACGCGCGCACCACGGTTGCCGAGCAGGACGCGACGCTTCTTGGCATCGTCGCCGAGCGCGGCCGCGCGCTCGTGATCGCGGTCAACAAGTGGGACCACGTGGCGCCCGCACAGCGCGACGAGATCCGCGACCAGGTGCAGGGCCGGCTACGCTTCCTCGATTTCGCGCCGGTCCACTACATCTCGGCCCTGCACGGCAGCGGCGTGGGGGAGCTCATGGACGCGGTTCGCACGGCCCATGCCGCCGCCGTGCGCGAGATGCAGACCTCCGAACTCACGCGCGTGCTCGAGGCGGCGATCCGCCAGCACCAGACGCCGCTGGTGCGAGGCCGGCGCATCCGGCTGCGCTATGCGCACCAGGGCGGGCGCAACCCGCCGGTGATCGTGGTTCATGGCGCCCAGGCGGAACGGACGCCCGAGGACTACCGCCGCTACCTCGTCAACTGCTATCGCGAGGCATTCAAGCTGAAAGGCACGCCCGTGCGCGTGGATTTTCGCAGTGAGGACAATCCTTTCGCCGGGCGGCGCGACAATCGCACGCCACGACAGCGGCGCACCCAGGTTCGGGACGAGCGACGCAAATAGCGCTGTTTCAGGGTTCCTTGCCGAGGACGCGCGCGCTCAGGCGCCCGCGCTCGAGCCGCACGCCGACCTCGGTGCCGGCCGGCGCGCGGGCGGAATCCCGCAGGACTTCACCGCTCCCGCCGATCGTGACGATGGCGTAGCCGCGCGCGAGCGTCGCCAGCGGGCTCATCGTGTGCAGCCCTCGCAGGGCCGATTGCAGGCGGGCGCCCGCGAGCGCGAGCCTGTGCTGCAGCGTCGGGGCGAGGCGTTCGCCCGCATGGGCCGCCCGCTGCCGTAGCGCCCCAAGTGCGCCTGCCGGCGAATGCGCGGTGAGTTCCGCGCGCAGCCGAAGCAGGCGGTCGGAGCGCGCGCGGCCCTCGCGACGCATCACGGCGAGCGAGCGGGCCTGAAGCTCGTCGAGCCGTTGCATGCGCTCCCGCAGCGCCTGCGCCGGGTGCAGGAACTTCAGGCGGCGCTCTGCCTGGGCGAGCACCTCGCCCTGCCGCTGCACGGCCCGCGCCGCAGCGACCCGCAAGCGCCCGGCGGCGATCCCAAGTGCGGCAAGCAGCGTCTCAGCATCGGGGGCCGTGAGCTCAGCCGCCGCGGAAGGCGTCGGTGCGCGCAGGTCCGCGACGAAATCCGCGATCGTGAAGTCGACTTCGTGCCCGATACCGGTCACGAGCGGCAGGCCAAGGCCTGCGATCGTGCGCGCGAGCGCCTCGTCGTTGAACGCCCAGAGATCCTCGAGGGAGCCGCCCCCGCGCACGAGCAGGAGCGCGTCCACCTCGCGGCGGCGGTCTGCGAGCTCCAGCATCGCGGCGATTTCGCGCGCCGCGCCCGCGCCCTGCACGGGCACCGGGTAGATGAGCACGGTGATCGCGGGATTGCGCCGCCGCAGGACGTTGAGGACATCCCGGATGGCCGCGCCGGTCGGCGAGGTCACGATGCCGATCCGGCGCGGAAACCGGGGCAGCGCGGCCTTGCGCGCAGCGTCGAAGAGACCCTCGGCAGCGAGCTTCTGCTTGAGCGCCTCGAAACGCCTGCGGAGCTCGCCTTCGCCGGCCTCCTCGAGGTGGTCGACGACCAGCTGGAACTCGCCGCGCGCCTCATAGAGTCCGACTCGGGCGCGCAACAGGACCTGCATGCCGTCCCGC
>DATBSX010000112.1:0-1543 GCA_036559565.1 Steroidobacteraceae bacterium
CCGGCGAAGACGATCCGGACCGCAAGCTCCTCGACTGGGCCGCGCGCCTCGCGGAGGTCGGGCTCTCGATCGCGCATGCGCAGTACCACAAGCACTCGGCCTACGTGCTTTCGAATGCCGACATGCCGGGCTTCTCGCGCGTCGAGCAGCAGCGGCTCGCGCGCATCGTGCTCGCGCACCGCGGCAAGCTCGAGAAGATGCGGATGGACGGCATCGAGAACGGCGACTGGAACCTCGTGTTTGCGCTGCGCCTCGCCTCGACGCTGCTCCGCCGCCGGACCCGCGTGCGGCTGCCGGCGCTGCGCGCGATCGCCGGGGATGCGCGCTATTCGCTCGAGCTGCCGAAGTCCTGGCTCGCGCGGAACGCGCTGACGGCTGCCGCGCTCGAATCGGAGGTGCGGCAATGGGAAGCGGTCGGCCGGCAATTCGCCGTGCGGCGCACGTCGTAGGCATCCAGATGGAGCTGATTCTCTGGCGTCATGCCGAAGCGGCGCCGGGCGATCCGGACGCCGCGCGGCCGCTCACGGATCACGGGCGCCGGCAGGCCGAGGCGATGGCGCGCTGGCTTGCACCGCGGCTGTCCAGGGACCTTCGCATGATCGTCTCACCCGCGCGGCGCGCGCAGGAAACCGCGCGTGCGCTCGGGCGTTCCTTCGAGACGGCCGAGGGGCTCGCGCCGGGATGCGACGCCGCGGCCCTCCTCAAGATCGCGGATTGGCCACGCGCCGGTCACCCGGTTCTCGTCGTCGGCCATCAGCCGACGCTCGGCGAGGTGGCTGCGCGATTGATCGACGGGCGACAAGCCACGTGGCAGTTCGGCGCCTGCGGCGTGTGCTGGATGCGCAGCGCTCCGCGCAAGGGCCGCAGCGAGGCGACGCTCCTGCTCGCGATGGAGTCCGAGATCCTCGAGCGCGAAGGTTCGGGCCGCTAGGGTTTCGCGGCAATGCGGTCGCGGATTTCGCGCAGCTTCGCTTTCACGCGCGCGGCGTTTCCCGGCCCCATGCGCAGCAGGAGCTTGCGGCCGGCCGACTCGGCCTCGAGCGCCGGATCGGCGAACTCGTAGAGCACGTTCGGCCGCACGAGCGTGATCGTCGCCGGCGCCTCGGGCGCGGAGAGCAGGTGGTCGATGACCTCGACCACGCGGTCGTTGAAATAACTGTCGGGATTGCCGAGATTCTCGTAGGCCGCCTGGAACTGCGGGTAGAGCCGCTTGTAGAGCGCCGCGGTCGCGTCGGCGTCGAGCGAATCCACGAGCTCGACCCAGGTCGAATAGCGCGCGAAGTTGGCGGCGCCGAGCACGAGCGAATCGCCCTCGCCGGCGGTTGCGAACGCGCCCGCCAGGGGCTTGGCCGGATTCATGCGGGCAGCGACGTCCTGGCGCGCGAGGCTGTCCGCTGTCGCAACCGCTTTCTTCACGAAATCGTCGGGCACGAGCAGCGCTTCGAAGCTCGGCGTGCCGATGAGCGTCGCGACTTGTTCGGTGGCCGAGAGATTCGGGTCGATGTCGTCAGGCGCGACGATCGGGTTCTTGACCTTGCCCTGC
>DATBSX010000113.1:0-5220 GCA_036559565.1 Steroidobacteraceae bacterium
GCCGCCGCGCACCGCGAACCTGTGAGGCTGCCGCTATGAACGCCATTCCCCGCGCCGCCGGCGCATCCAAGAACCCGCACATCAAGATGGCGCTGCCGGGACCGAAGTCCCGCGCCTTGATCGAGCGCGACTCGAAGGTCGCCTCACCTTCCTACCCGCGCGACTACCCGTTCGTGATCTCGCACGCGAAGGGAACGGAAGCCTGGGACGTGGACGGCAACCGCTTCCTCGATTTCGCCGCCGGCATCGCGGTCTGCGCGACGGGCCACGCGCACCCGCGCGTCGTGAAGGCGGTGCAGGACGCCGCCGGCAAGTTCCTGCACATCTCGAGCGACTACTGGCACGAGGAGATGACGGCGCTCGCGGAGCGCCTCTCCGCGATCGTCCCGCTCGGCGAGCCGGGCATGTGCTTCTTCTGCCAGTCCGGCACCGAGTCGGTCGAAGGCGCGCTGAAGCTCGCGCGCTACGTGACGAAACGCGGCCGCATCATCGCTTTCCTCGGCAGCTTCCACGGCCGCACGATGGGCTCGCTCTCGCTGACGTCCAGCAAGTACACGCAGCAGGCGGGATTCTTCCCGACCATGCCGGGCGTGACGCATGTGCCCTACCCGAACACGTACCGCCCGCTCTTTGCCGGCGACGACCAGGGCAAGGCGGTGCTCGACTACATCCGCATGCTGTTCGAGCGGAACGTGCCCGCCTCGGAAGTCGCCGCCATCGTGATCGAGCCGCTGCAGGGCGAGGGCGGCTACCTCGTGCCGCCGGACGGCTTCCTGCAGGGACTGCGACAGATCTGCGACGAGAACGGGATCCTGCTCGTGTTCGACGAAGTGCAGTCCGGCATCGGCCGCACGGGGAAGATGTTCGCGTCCCAGCATTCCGGCGTCACGCCGGACATCATGACGCTCGCCAAGGGCCTCGGCTCGGGCCTGCCGATCGGCGCCGTCGTCGCCAAGGCGAGCCTCATGAAGCAGTGGAAGAAAGGCGCGCATGGCAACACCTTCGGCGGCAACCCGATCTCCTGCGCTGCCGCGAACGCGACGATCGACCTCGTGCGCGAGCAGTACGTGCAGAACGCGGCCAAGGTCGGCGCGCATTTCATGAAGCGCCTCGAAGCGATGCGTCCCGACTATCCCTGCATCGGCGACATCCGGGGCCGCGGCCTCATGATCGGCGTCGAGATGATCGAGAAGGACGGCTCGCCCGCGCGCGAGATGGTCGACCGCATGCTGCACCGCGCCTACCACAATGGCCTGCTGCTCCTGTCCTGCGGCGTCTCCACGCTGCGATTCATGCCGCCCCTCTGCGTGACGGAAGCCGAGGTGGACGAGGCGATGATCTATCTGAAGCAATCGCTCGACGAGGCGCTGGCGGGCCAGGCGTGAGGCCCGCCCCCCGCGTCCTGCTCGCCGTCGCGGCACTTCTCGCCGCGGCGGCGGCATCGGGCGCGGGGCGCGAGCCGGTCGTCTCACAGGTCGCGCTGCCGCACGGCTACTACTGGCGCGAGCTCTACATCCCGCAGCTGACGACGGGGCCGTCGTCCGCGGCCTTCCTGCCGTCGGGCGACGAGCTCATCTACAGCATGGACGGCTCGCTCTGGCGCCAGAAGATCGGCACGGACGAGGCGAACGAGGTCACGCACGCGCAGCGCAGCTATGACTACCAGCCCGACGTCTCTCCGGATGGCCGGAGCGTCGTCTTCACGCGTTACGACGGCAAGGCCTTCGAACTCTGGCGGCACGATCTCGAAAGCGGCGGGGAGAATGCACTAACTGCGAACGCCGGCGTGAACCTCGAGCCGCGCATCTCGCCGGACGGCCGGCACATCGTCTTCGTTTCGACCGATGGCACCGGGCACTTCAACCTCAAGATCGCGGATCTCTCGTCGACAGGCCTCGCGAACGAGCGCTATCTCGTCGCGCCGCGCGAAAGCAGGATCGACCGCTACTACTATTCGACGCACGATCACACGATCAACCCGTCCTGGTCGCCGGACGGGCAGCGCGTCTACTACGTGACGAACGCGGAGGTCCCTTGGGGCACGGGCTGGATCTGTTCGATCGCCGTCGCGGGCGGCGAGCCCGGGTGCCTGACGAAGCACCAGCTCGAGACCTCCTGGGCCGCGCGGCCCGAGGTCGGCCCCGACGGCAAGCGCATCCTGATCTCGAACTATGGCGGCGGGCAGTGGCACCAGCTCTGGCTCACGTCGACGGACGATGCCGCGCCATTGCCGCTCACCTACGGCAATTTCGACCGGCGGAACGCGCGCTGGTCACCGGACGGCAAGCACATCGCCTACATCAGCAATGAAGGCGGCAACACGTCGCTCTGGGTGCAGGACGTGTTCGGCGGTGCGCGCGTACCAGTCAAGCCGCAGTTAATCCGTTACCGCACCGTCCCCGCCTTCGTCCTGATCCAGCCGCTGGATTCAGCCGGCAAGCCGATTTCCGCGCGTGTCTCGGTGCTCGGCAGCGATGGCCGCTGGCATGCCACGATGACTGCCTGGATGAACGGAGACGAGCTGTACGACCGCGCGCAATTTCCGAGCGAGGTGCACTACTTCCACTGTCCGGGCGGGAGATTTACCTGCAGCGTCAACATCCCTCCCGGCAAGGCGAAGATTCACGTGGAAAGCGGCTTTCGCAGGAAGCCCGTTACGATCGAGCGCGAATTCCCAGCCGGCGAGGACACCGAGTTAGCGGTCCGCCTCGAGGACAACGACCTCCCGCCGGAGTTCGGGAAGTTCCTCTCCGCCGACCTGCACGTGCACATGAATTACGGCGGCCACTACCGCAGCACGCCGGAGACCTTGCTCGCGCAGCAAGACGCCGAGGACCTCGACGTCGTTTACAACCTGCTCGTGAACAAGGAAGAGCGGATCCCGGACATCGGATATTTCAAGCCGGGCGGCACGGCGGATCCTGCGAGCGGCAAACGCATGGTGTTCCACGCCCAGGAGTACCACACGAGCTTCTGGGGCCACATGGGCCTGCTGAATCTCGAGGACCACTACCTGCTGCCCGACTACACGAGCTACCGCCACACCGCGCTCGCGAGCCCCTGGCCGCACAACGGCGCGATCGCGGACCTCGCACATGCGCAGGGCGCGCTCGTCGGCTACGTGCACATCGCAGACCTCCCGATTGATCCGCCGAAGGAGAAGGTCCTCTCTTACGAGCTGCCCGCCGACGTCGCGCACGGCAAGGTGGACTACCTCGAGGTCATGGGCTTCTCGGACCACCACATCACCGCGGGCATCTGGTATCGCCTGTTGAACCTCGGCTATCGCCTGCCGGCAGGCGCGGGCACGGACGCGATGGCGAACTACGCGTCGCTGCGCGGTCCCATCGGCCTCGTGCGCGTCTTCCTCGACACTGGCGGCGAGCGGACGCCCGCCGCGCTCAAGGACGCGCTGAAGTCAGGGCACACGTTCGTCTCCAACTCCGCGCTCCTCGGCTTGACGATCGAGGGCAAGCGGCCGGGCGACGTGCTGCCGCGCGCCGGCAAGTTCCCGGTGCGCATCTCGATGCGCTCGCCGGTCGCGATGGACCACCTCGAGCTCGTCCAGAACGGTCGCGTGCTGAAGGCGTTCAAGTTGACGGGCGACCGCACGCGCTTCGACTGGAATGGGGATCTCGACCTCGCCGGCGGCTGGGTGGTGCTGCGCGCCTTCAACGACCAGGCGCATCCCTGGGTGCTCGACCTCTATCCGTACGCGACCACGAGTGCCATTTATCTGGATGCGCCGGCCCCGCCCGCGCCGGAAGACGCCGCGTATTTCGTCGCCTGGATGGACCGTGTCGTCGAGGCGGCCCTCGCCCGCGGCGGATGGAACAGTGAACAAGAGAAAACCGACACGCTCGCCTACCTCAATGCCGCGCGCGAGCAATACCGCGCACTGGCCGCAAAGCCAAGGACGAACTGACGATGAGAATAACGAACCTGCTTGCCGGTATCGTCGCCGGCTCCGCCCTCACGCTCGGCGCCGAAGCGGCCGAACCCTCGAAGTTCAGCATCGACGACCTCGTGCGCGTCGCGAGCCTGGAAGACCTCGACCTATCGCCCGACAGCGAGTACGTCGTCTACAGCGTCGGCGAACCGAACTTCAAGGCCGACGCGCCCCGCTACGACCTCTGGCGCGCGCGCTGGGACGGCAGCGCCAGGCACCCGCTGACGCGCACCGCCGATGCCGATGAATACCGGCCGGCCTACAGCCCGGACGGCAAGCGCATTGCCTTCCTCTCGGATCGCGGCGATGACGATGCCGAGACACAGATCTGGGTGATGCCGTCGGACGCCGGCGAGGCAGAAGCGCTGACGTCCTTCCCGGGCGGCGTCTCGGACTTCGCCTGGTCGCCGGACGGAAAGACGCTCGCCGTCATCGCGAGCGATCCCGAGCACCCCGAGGGCGAAGAAAAGCCTGCGCAGCCGCGGCCGATCGTGATCGACCGCTACTACTTCAGGGAGGACTTCACGGGCTTCCTCTCCGACAAGCGCGAACATCTCTGGCTCTTTGACGTCGCAAGCCGCAAGGCGACGCAATTGACCGCAGGTGGGCACGACGAGCATCTGCCCGCCTGGTCGCCGGACGGCAAGCGCATCGCCTATGTCACCAAGCGCGGTCCCGATCCGGATCGCCACCTGAATTCCGACATCTACGTCATCGAGGCGCGCAAAGGCGCGGCAGAGAAACAGGTCACGCGGTTCGAGGGCGCGGACAACGATGCGGACCTCGAGTCGCCGCTCGCCTGGAGCCCCGACGCCAAGCGCATCGCGTACACGCAGGCCGGCGAGGACAAGTGGATCTATTACAAGCCCTGGTCGCTTGCGATCGTGGATGTCGAGAGCGGCGCGGTCACGCGTCCCGCCGGCACCGAGCTCGATCACACGAAGCCCATCTTCACGCCGGACGGCAAGGCCGTGCTCGTGCTCGTCGAGGAGAGCCGCGTCACGCATGTGTCGCGGATCGACCTTGCGACCGGCCAGGTCACGCCGCTCACTTCGGGTCCGCGATTCGATGTCGATTTCGCAGTCGCGACGAATGGACGCGTCGCGGTGCTCGGCGGGGATGACCTGCATCCTTACAGGATCGAAGCTGTCGAACCGAAGGGACTGCGGGTCGTCGCCGAACACAACGAATGGCTGAAGGACCGCAAGCTCGCGCCGGTCGAGGAGATCAGCTTCAAGAGCGCGGACGGCACCTCGATCGACGGCTTCCTC
>DATBSX010000114.1:0-4665 GCA_036559565.1 Steroidobacteraceae bacterium
TATCTTACGTCCCGCGTTCGCGAGACGCACATTTTAGCCGACCGGGGACGAGAGGATGGGGTGTCTCGCCTTGCCGAGCCGAAGTTCGGAGTCGAGCGCCGCAAGCCGCGCGGGCGTGCCGACGTCGCACCAGGCGCCGCCGTAACGCTGGCCGGTCAGGCGACGCGCGGCGAGTGCGCGATCGAGCAAGGGCTTCAGCGCAAACGTGCCCGGTTCGCAGCCCTCGAACAGGTTCGGGTCGAGCATCGAGATGCCGGAAAAAGTAAGTTTGAGCGGGCCTGCCGTCGCCCCGCCGCCGGCCTCGAGGCCATAGTCGCCGCCGGGATGGTGATCGGGATTTTCGACGAGCACGAGATGCGCGAGCGAATCGGCCGGCGCCTTGAGCGAGCGCAGCGGAAAGTCGCTCCACACATCGCCGTTCACGACGAGGAATGGCGCATCGCCGAGGAGCGGCAGCGCAGCGAACAATCCGCCGCCGGTGCCGAGCGGCTCAGGGCCCTCCTCGCTGTAACGGATCGAGAGCCCGAGCGATTCGCCGTCGCCGAACGCCTCGCGGATGCGCTCGCCGTGCCAGGAAAGATTGATCACGATGTCGCGCACGCCGAATTCGCGAAGCGCCGCCAGGTGATATTCGATCAGCCGGTGTCCACCGACCTCGAGCAGCGGCTTCGGCAGTCGCTCGGTCAGCGGGCGCATGCGCTCGCCGCGCCCCGCCGCGAGGATCATGGCCTTCAACGCGAATGACCCGCGCGACGCGAGGCGTTCATGAAAGCCGGCACCACCTGCCGTCGCAGGTAGGCGTCGAAATCGGCGAGTTCCGGCGTCGCCGCGGTCACTTCGAGCGTGTAGTCGAGCACGCGCGGCAGGTCGCCGAGGTAGCCGGACTTGCCGTCGCGATGCCACAGGCGCGAGAAGATCCCGAGCACCTTCAGGTGGCGCTGCAGTCCCATCCGGTCGAACCCGCGCAGGAACTCGGCGCGATCGCGGCCGACTGCGAGGCCCGCCGCGACGGCTTTCTCGCGATAGCGGTCGAGCCATGCGAGCAGGCGCTTCTTCGGCCACACGACGTAGCAATCCTTGAGAAGCGAGACGAGGTCGTAGCTGATCGGGCCCTGGACGGCATCCTGGAAATCCACGATGCCGGGATTTCGTTCGGCATTCACGAGGAGGTTGCGCGAGTGGTAGTCGCGGTGGACGAGCACGACGGGCTGCGCGAGCGCCTCGTCGCAGAGCCAGTCGAACGCGGCCGAGATCACGGCGCGCTCGCCGTCGTCCGGCGCAAGCGCAAGGTGGCGCGACAGGAACCATTCCGGAAAGAGCTCGAGCTCGCGCATCAGGAGTTCGCGGTCGTAGGGCGGCAGCTCCGCCACGGACGACGCGTCGCCCGACTGCATGCGCACCAGCGCATCGATCGCGTCCGCGTAGAGCGGCTCCGGGTCGGCGCCCTGGCCGAGCGCCTCGAGGTAATGATGCCGGCCGAGGTCGCCGATCAGCACGAATCCCTGCTCGGCGTCCACGGCGATCACCGGCGGCACGTGCACGCCCGTGGCCGCGAGGATGCGCACGACGCGCAGCCAGGCATCGAGGCTCTCGCGCTCGGGCGGCGCGTCCATCGCGATCTGCGTGCCGTCGCCGCGATGCACGCGGAAATAGCGCCGGAAGCTCGCGTCGGCGGATGCAGGCAGCATGCGCTCGACCGGCGGGCCCGGAAGGCCCGCGATCCATCGTTCAAGTTTTTGCAGCCGCGGATCGGCGTTGTCGTTAGTTGTCATGCAGAGGCGACGGCCGGGGTGCCCGCATTATAGACTTCCCGAACCCCGTGATTTCCCGACACTTCATCGCCTTGCTCGCAACCGTCGGCGCGCTGCCGCCGGCCCTCGCGAGCGAATGCATCTGGCCGGTGGCCGGCCCGCCGCCGGCGACCGCGCCCGCAGCTCTGCCTGAGGGCACGCCGGCCAAGAGACCGGACGAGCTTCCGGTACAGGTCAAGAGCGGCAGCGCCGAGATGACGCGCGAGGGTGATGCCAAGCTCACGGGCGGCGTCGCGATCTCCCAGGGAGACCGCGAGGTGACCGCCGAGTCGGCGACCTATGACGCCTCGGAGCGTCGCTTCGAGGTCGAGGGCAATGTCGAGTATCGCTCGCCCGATATACGCCTGAAGGGCGGGACCGGCAGCTGGAACGCACTCGGCACCGGCAAGTTCACGGGCGCCGAGTTCGAGCTGCCGCAGCGTCCCGCACGCGGGTCCGCGAGTGAGCTCGAGATGACGGACCAGGGCGAGATCAAGATGCAGGACGTGCGCTTCACGACCTGCCCCGCCGGCAACACCGACTGGGAGCTGCGGGCGTCCAGCATCGACATCGACCAGCGCACGCAGCAGGGCAAGGGACGCAACGTCCGCGTGGACCTCAAGGGCATCCCGATTCTCTATACGCCGGTCATCTCGTTTCCCGTCGGCAACCTGCGCAAGTCCGGCTTCCTGTTCCCGTCGTTCGGGAATTCGGACAAGAGCGGCTTCGAGCTCGGCGTGCCTTATTACTACAACCTCGCGCCCAACTATGACCTGACGCTCACGCCCTTCCTGCTCTCGCGACGCGGCTTCGGAGTCGGCATTGACTACCGCTACCTGACCGATCGCAGCCGCGGCAAGCTCGACAACAGTTACCTGCCGGGCGACGACCTGGCGGGCAACGACCGGCGGCTGTCGACGCTCTGGCATCGCACCGATTTCACGGACCGGCTGCGTCTCGAGGCGGACCTGTCCGACGTTAGCGACACGAACTATTTCGAGGATTTCGGGCTCGGTCCGGACGGGACGAGCATCACCTTCCTCGACCGCCACATCCACCTTGCCTGGCTCGGCCAGCGCTGGCGGCTCGATGGCGAGGTGCAGGACTTCCAGACCATTGACCTCGCGGTGGACCCGCTCGACCGGCCGTATTCGCGCCTGCCGCAGATCGCATTCACAGGGCTCTGGCCCATGGCCGGCGGATTCGAAGCGTCGTTCGACGCCGAGACCGTGTGGTTTGAACGCAGCGCAGGCGTCACCGGTCTTCGCACCGATGCGACACCTCAGATTGCCTGGGCGCTGCGCGGCCCGGGCTATCACTTCGAGCCGAGCGCCGCCTTTCGCGCCACGACCTACGAACTCTCGGATACCGCGCCCGGCGCGAACGACTCGCCGGACCGCACGGCGCCGATCCTCTCGCTCGACACGGGCCTCGTGTTCGAGCGCGAGTCCGGCGACCACGGGCGGTTCGTGCAAACACTCGAGCCGAGGCTGCGCTACAACTGGATCCCGTTCCGCGACCAGGACGACCTGCCGCTGTTCGACACGGCGCTGCCGGACCTCAACCTCGTGCAGCTCTTTCGCACCAATCGCTACGTCGGCGCCGACCGCCTGGGGGATGCCAACGAGCTCGCCGCGGGCCTGACGACGCGGCTCCTGCGCGCGGAGAGCGGCCAGCAGTACCTGACGGCGACGGTCGGCCAGCGCTTTTATTTCGACAGCCCGCGCGTCGTGCTTCCCGGGGAGGTGCCCGAGAAGCGCAGCGCCTCGAACATGGTCGGCGAAGTCGAGCTCACAGCCTGGCGCAACTGGAGTTCGCGCGTCGCGATGGAATGGGACTATGAAAAGTCGAACACGCTGCGCGGCGAGGCCAGCGTGCAGTACAAGCCGGGCCCGGACACAGTCGTGAACGTCGGCTACCGTTATCGCGAGGGTCTCCTTGAGCAGTGGGACGCCGGCTTTGCCTGGCGCATCTCCGAGAATTGGCAGCTGTACGCGCGTCAGGTGTATTCGACCAAGGAAGACAAGTCGCTCGACCGGTTTGCCGGCTTCGAGTACAACGGCTGCTGCTGGAGCGTGCGCCTGCTGGCCCGGAACTACGTGTCGAACCGCACGGGAGAAAGCGACAATTCCGTGCTCCTTCAGGTGGAACTCAAGGGACTTTCGTCGGTCGGAACCCAGAACGACACTTTCCTGGAGCGCGGCATTCGGGGATACTCTCCCGCCTCCGCTTCCACTGGCCCCTGACTCAGGCTGACCATGAGCCGAATCCTGACCGGTTTGCTTTGCACGTTCCTGCTGGCGGGCGCCGCCCTTGCGCAGACGCGCGACATGTCCGCAAGCGGCGTCGCACTCGACCGCGTGATCGCCGTCGTCAACGACGGCATTGTGCTGCAGAGCCAGCTCGACACGCAGACGGCGCTCATCGGCGAGCGCCTGCGCGGCCAGGGCACGCAGATGCCACCGGCCGACGTCATCCGCCAGCAGGTGCTCGAGCGCCTTATCCTGCAGGAGATCCAGGTGCAGCGCGCGACGCGCCTCGGCGTGCAGGTGTCCGACGAAATGCTGAACGAGGCGCTGCGCGACGTCGCCAAGCGCAACAACATCCCGTTCGAGCAGATGCCCGTGGCGCTCGAGCAGCAGGGCCTCGACTACGCCACCTATCGCGAGGAGATGCGGCGCGAGATCATGCTGACGCTGCTCCGCCAGCGCGACGTGTACCCGCGCATCTATGTCTCGCCGCGCGAGCTCGACCAGGCGCTCGAGCGCGATGCGGGCCAGGCGAACACGAACACCGAATACGACGTCTCGCACATCCTGCTCTCGCTGCCCGAGTCGGCGACGACGGAGGAAATGGCGAAGGTCGAGGACCTTGC
>DATBSX010000115.1:0-4435 GCA_036559565.1 Steroidobacteraceae bacterium
TGCAGGGCAGCAGCACCAACACGCTCGGCAGCGCGCCGATGCAGGAATTGAACGATCGCCTGGCGGAGATCGAGGCGTCGAAACCCCGAGCCGTCATTCTCCGGTCCGCCAAGGACGGCGGATTCGTCGCGGGCGCCGATATCACGGAGTTCGCCGGGCTCACGGATCTCGAGCAGGCATACCGCCTCGTGCGCAGCGGGCAGCAGGTCTTCGACCGGCTCGAGGCGCTGCCGATGCCGACGGTTGCCGCAATCCACGGCTTTGCGCTCGGCGGCGGACTCGAACTCGCCCTCGCCTGCGATTACCGCGTCGGCGCCGACGACGGCAAGCTGACACTCGGCCTCCCGGAAGTCCAGCTTGGGGTCCATCCCGGATTCGGCGGCACGGTGCGCACGCCGCAGCTCATCGGCGCGCCTGCCGCGCTCGACCTGATGCTGACCGGCAAGCTATTGCGCGCGGAAAACGCGCAAAAACTCGGACTCGTCGATCGCCTCGTCCCGCGCGGGGAGCTGGCCGCCGCCGCCCGTGCCATCGCACTCGCGCCGCCGCCACGCCACCGCGCGACCTTCGGGCAGCGAGTCCTGACGTGGCCCCTGGTCCGGTCCTTCGTGGCCGCGCAGGCGCGCAAGCAAGTCGCACGCCGCGCGAACCCGGAACACTACCCGGCGCCTTACGCGATCCTCGACCTCTTCGAGCGGCACGGCGCCTCCGGCCCGGCTGCTTTCGAGGCCGAGGCACGCTCGATCGCGCGTCTCTTCCTCAGCGACCAGTCGCGGAACCTGGTCCGCGTCTTCTTCCTGCAGAACCGCATGAAGGCCCTCGGCGGCAAGTCGGCGCGCAAGGTGTCGCACGTCCACGTCGTGGGCGCCGGCGTCATGGGCGGCGACATCGCCGCCTGGTGCGCCTCGCGCGGCCTCACGGTCACGCTCCAGGACCGCGAGATGAAATACGTCGAGCCCGCGCTCGCGCGCGCGAAGGAGTTCTTCGGCAAGCGCGCTCGCGACCCGGTCAAGGCCGCGGAGATGGCGGCGAGGCTCAAGGCAGACATCGAGGCAGCCGGTGTCCCCGGTGCCGACATCGTGATCGAAGCAATCTTCGAGAACGCGGACGCAAAGCGCGAGCTCTACGCAAAGCTCGAGCCGCGCATGAAGCCCGGTGCAATCCTCGCCACCAACACGTCCAGCATCGTCCTCGAGGAGCTTGCCCAGAAGCTCGCGGACCCGGGACGGCTCGTGGGCCTGCACTTCTTCAATCCGGTTGCGAAGATGATGCTGGTCGAGATCATCCGTTCTGAAAAGACGAACCCGGAAATCGTGGAGGACGCGCTCGCCTTCACGCGCCGGCTCGACAAGCTGCCCCTGCCCTGCCGCAGCTCGCCGGGCTTCGTCGTCAACCGCGTGTTGATGCCCTACATGACCGAGGCGATGCTGGCGGCGGATGAAGGCGTGCCGCTTGCCCTCATCGATCGCGCGGCGGTGGACTTCGGCATGCCGATGGGGCCGATCGAGCTTGCGGACACCGTGGGCCTCGATGTCGCCTCGCACGTCGGAAAGATCCTCTCCGCCGCCTTCGGGCTGCCGGTGCCGCGCCGCACGGCGGAACTGCTCGCGGCCGGGCACGTCGGCCGCAAGTCCGGCCGCGGCTACTACGAATGGCTGGATGGCAAGCCGGTTAAGCCGCCGGTCACCGGGCATGCACCGGACGACCTCGCCGATCGCCTGATCCTGCAATACCTCAATGAGGCAGTCGCCTGCCTGCGCGAACGCGTCGTCGACGACGCCGATCTGCTGGACGCCGGGATGATCTTCGGCACGGGGTTCGCGCCCTTCCGCGGCGGCCCATTGCACTACGCCCGCGCACGCGGCGTGTCCTCGATCGTCGCGCGGCTCGAAGAACTCGCGGCGAAGCACGGCCCGCGCTTCAAGCCCGATGCGGGCTGGGCCGCGCTCAAAGCCGCCCGGTAAGGCTATGTTAGGATTCGCGCCATCATGTGAGGCCAGTGCCTCCTGTCGTTGCGCGCGGTGAGATGGCACAAGACAAGCCGGTCGAAATAGACGTGCTCCGCAGCTTCAGCCCCCTCGACGGGCTGAAGCGGGAGAACCTGCACGCGCTCGCCAAGAAGACCCGCCTGCAGGAGCTCGACTCCGGGCGCGTGCTGTTCAAGGAAGGCGAATCCGACAAGCGCACGATCTACCTCGTGGGCGGCGAGCTCGAACTTCGTGTCGGCGACCGCACGGTGACGATGCTGCGCGCCGGCACGCCGGAGGCGCGCATTGCGGTCGCACCGGGCCAGCCGCGCCGCTTCACGGCCCGCGCGCTGTCCGACGTCACTTACGTCGCCATCGATTCGGATCTCCTCGACGTCATGATCACCTGGGACCAGACCGGCTCCTACGAAGTGAGCGAGATCGCCGGCGGCGGCACCGCCGATGGCGACGACTGGATGACCGTCCTCCTGCAGACCAAGGCATTCCACCGCATCCCGCCCGCCAACCTGCAGGCGCTATTCATGCGCATGCAGCACGTCGCCTGCCGGTCCGGCGAAGTAGTGATCAAGCAGGGCGACGACGGCGACTATTTTTACGTCATCACGAAGGGTTCGGCCGTCGTCACGCGCGAGACGCCGATGAATCGCGATGGCCTCAAGCTCGCGGAGCTCGGCGTCGGCGAGTCTTTCGGCGAGGAAGCGCTCATCTCCGACGGCAAGCGCAATGCCACGATCACGATGCAGACGGATGGCGCGCTGGTCCGGCTCGGCAAGGATGACTTCAAGGAGCTCCTGAACGAGCCGCTGCTGCACTGGGTGGACCTGACCCACGCGCGCGAGCTGGTCGAACGGGGCGCCAAGTGGCTGGACGTGCGCCTGCCGTCCGAGTTCGAGACGTTTCACCTCGACGACGCGCTGAACGTGCCGCTCTACTTCATCCGGCTGAAGGTCAAGACACTCGACACGAAAACGCCCTACATCACCGTATGCGATACCAGCCGGCGCAGCTCCGCGGCGGCATTCCTGCTGTCCGAACGGGGCTTCGAGGCGTTCTGCCTGCAGGGCGGAATGACGGGCAACCGGCTCGGGCCGGAGTAATCACATCGTGTGCGTCGCCTTGTCTCCGCCGAGCGCGCCGGCGAGATAGGACTCGATCTTCTTCTGCGTCGTGCCGCGGTCCTGTTCGCTGAACTGCACGCCGATGCCCGCCGTGCGCTTGCCCTGCGCACCCTTGGGCGTCAGCCAGATGACCCGGCCTGCAACTGGCAGCTTCTCCTCCTCGCCCATGAGGTTGAGGAGCATGAATACCTCGTCGCCCAGCCGGTAGCTGCTGTTGGTCGGAATGAAGAGGCCGCCGTTCTTCACGAAGGGCATGTACGCGAGGTAAAGCGCGCTCTTGTCCTTGATGGTCAGGGTCAGGAGACCCGGTTTGGTTGAAGGCGCCCGCATCTTCAATTCCAAGTTCCCCCCGATCAGCTCGCCGGACGGCCAACCAGGGCCGTCAGCGAAACGGTCAGCCCCTCGAACAGGAGCTGTGTGTTCAGCGCGCCGCCCACCAGCCTGCGCGCATCTCGCAATTGATCCAGCAGGCCGTAGCCCGCCCGTATCTTCGTTTCCAGGCCGGGCGGCCGCAACCATGGTAAACGATTATTGTTAACCAGATCACTAGCCAGGGCGGCCTCCTTCAAGCTTCGCGTAAGCCAGGATTCGAGCCAGACCAGCCGCGCCGACGGGGCATTCTTCGCGCAGGCATCGGCAAAAGCGACCACGTCCAGCCGCCCGGCCATCGCCGCGGATATCGCCTCCTGCATCTCGGCGTCCAGTTCGCCCAGGCCCGCGGCGGCGTAATCCGCCGCGAGGAATGGCGCACCGCCCGCAAGCGCAAGCAGCGCGGGCCAGGCTTCGTCAGGCTTTTGTCGCCGCAGCCACACGAGAGCTTCGCCTTCGTCAGGCAATGGCAGCCGCAGCCGCATCGTGCGGCTCAAGATCGTCTTTGGAATGCGGTCCACGCGGCTCGCCGCCAGCACGAGGAAGGTATCGTCGGCCGGTTCTTCGAGCGTCTTGAGGAGCGCGTTGAACGCCTTGATGCTCATCGCCTCGGCCGGCGAGATCACGGCAACCTTCACGCCGCCGCGGTAACTCCGAAATGACAACGCTTGCGACAAGGCGCGCATCTGGTCGATGCTGATTTCCTTCTTGTCCTTGAGCACGCCGATCCAGCGGTAGTCCGGGTGACTGCCGGCGAGAAAGAGCCGGCAATCCGGGCAGCGGCCGCAGGGCCGGCTCGCATCGCCGCGGCAGAGGAGTCGCGCGGCCAGCCAGACCCCGACCTCGGCCTGCCCGGCTCCGGGCGCGCCGGCCAGCAGGAACCCATGCGGAAGCCGATTCTGTTTCTGCTGCTCGGCGATTCGCGTGCGCAATGGCTCGAGCCATGCGACACCGGCGCGT
>DATBSX010000116.1:0-12018 GCA_036559565.1 Steroidobacteraceae bacterium
AACCGGAAGCCTGCGACGGGTCTAAGTACCGAGCTGACGGGCCTCGAGCGCGGCACGTACTTCCTGCGCGCGAGCATTCTCGACCAGAACGGCGACCCGGTGATCACGAGCCAGCAGACGCAGTTCCACGTGCGCGCGCCCTCGATCAATTCGCCGCAGAGCCCGCAGGCGCCAAAGCCGGCGAAACCGCCCAAGCCGACTCCGAAGCCCACGCCGAAGCCCGCCGGCAACTAGCCGGCACCCCCAGGCCGGAGTCGCGCGATGGCGCCTGACTCCGCCGCCATCCTCGACCTCCTCGCCACGGCGATCCTCGTCGTGGACGCAAACTCGCAAGTCGTTTCACTGAACCACGCGGCGGCGGACCTCCTGGCGACCAGCCCGGCGGCGGCGAAAGGCCGCGCGCTCCCATCGCTGGTGGCCGACGGCGCGGCGATCGAGGCCCTGCTTGCCCGCTGCCGCGCGGGTGAAGAGCCGATCGCGCTTCGGGCCTTCGGCCTCTCGCCCGCGGCGCGCACCGATGCGCGCTACCAGGTGGACGTCACGCTGACGCCGCTCGCGGGCGCGCTCCCGGGCGGCGTGCTGGTCGAGATCGCGGACACGACGCAGCCGTCGCGCATGACGCGCGACAGCGCGCTCCTCGTGCAGCAGGGCGGCAGCCGCGTGATGGCGCGCCAGCTCGCGCACGAGATCAAGAATCCGCTCGGCGGCCTGCGCGGCGCCGCGCAGCTGCTCGAGCGCGAGCTGCCTTCCGACGAGCTGCGGGAATACACGCGCGTGATCATCGGCGAGGCCGACCGGCTCTGCGCGCTGGTGGACAGCCTGCTCGGGCCCGCGCGGCCCGTGCGTCGCGAGAGCATCAACGTGCACGAGATCCTCGACCGCGTGTACCGGCTCGCGCGCGCGGAGGCGCCCGCGGGCGTCGGCATCGAGCGCGACTACGACCCGAGCCTGCCGCTGCTCACGCTCGATCGCGACCTGCTCGTGCAGGCGATGCTGAACCTCGCCCGGAACGCCGTGCAGGCGCTCGCCGGCCGCGGCCGGCTGACGCTCCGCAGCCGCGCGCTGACGAACGCGACGATCGGGACGGAGCGGCATCGCGTGGTCGCCTCGCTGCAATTCGAGGATGACGGGCCGGGCGTCCCGCCCGAGCTCGGGGAGACGATCTTCTATCCGCTCGTCACGGCGCGCGCGGGCGGCACCGGGCTCGGGCTTGCCGTGGCGCAGGACATCGCGACGCGCCACGGCGGCATCATCGAGTTCGACAGCCGGCCGGGCCACACCGTGTTTTCGCTGCTATTGCCGATGGAGAATGCGCATGACGAAGCCGCTTGAGGTCTGGGTCGTGGACGACGACGCGTCGATTCGCTGGGTGCTGGAGCGCGCGCTGCGCCAGGCGGGACTCTCGCCGGTGACTTTCGACCATGCCGACGCGGCGCTCGTCGCGCTCGCGACGCGCCGTCCCGACGTGCTGCTGACCGACGTGCGCATGCCGGGCACGGAAGGCCTGCACTTGCTCGAAATCGCGCGCCGCGACCATGCGGGGCTTCCCGTCATCGTAATGACGGCGCATTCGGACCTCGAACACGCGGTCGCTGCTTACCGCGGCGGCGCCTTCGAATACCTGCCGAAGCCCTTCGACATCGACGAAGCCGTAGCGCTCGTGCGGCGAGCCGCATCCCCCGGCGCGGGACTCGCGGTGGAGGGCGCGGGCGCGGCGATCCCGGGCATCCTCGGCCAGGCGCCCGCGATGCAGGAAGTCTTCCGCGCGATCGGCCGCCTCTCGCGCTCGAGCCTCTCGGTGCTCGTGACCGGCGAGTCCGGCACCGGCAAGGAACTCGTCGCGCGCGCCCTGCACCGCCACAGCCCGCGCGCGAATGCGCCCTTCATCGCGCTCAACACCTCCGCGATCGCCTCGGAGCTGCTCGAGTCCGAGCTCTTCGGCCACGAGCGCGGCGCGTTCACCGGCGCCGAGGCCATGCGCCGCGGCCGCTTCGAGCAGGCGGACGGCGGGACGCTGTTCCTCGACGAGATCGGCGACATGAGCGCCGCGCTGCAGGTGCGGCTCCTGCGGGTCCTGGCCGAGGGCGAGTTCTACCGGGTCGGAGGCAACGTGCCGGTCACGGTGGACGTGCGCGTGATCGCGGCGACGCATCAGGACCTCGACGTGCTCGTGAAGCAGGGCCGCTTCCGCGAGGACTTGCTGCACCGCCTCAACGTGATCCGGATCCGCGTGCCGACGCTGCGCGAGAGGCCCGGGGATATCCCGGAGCTGCTGGCGCACTACCTCGGGACTGCAGCGCGCGAACTCGGCGCCGAGCCGAAGTCGCTGACCGTGGGTGCGCGCGAACGGCTCGTGGCTTTTTCCTGGCCCGGCAACGTGCGCCAGCTCGTGAACGCGACGCGCCGGCTCACCGTCACGGCGCCAGGCCGCGAGATCCGCGAGGAAGACATTCCCGCCGACCTGGGCGGCGAAGGCCTTGCCGTCAATGCCGACGACTGGTGCCGGGAACTGGAAGCCTGGGCGGCGCGGCACCTCGCCGGCGGCGGACCGCCGCTCCTTTCCGTCGCGACCGCGCGCTTCGAGCGGACGCTCGCCCAGGCCGCGCTCGAGCGCGTGCAGGGGAGGCGCCAGGAAGCCGCGAAACTGATCGGCTGGGGCCGGAACACGCTGACGCGAAAGCTGCGCGAGCTCGGGCTCGAATAAGATGCCGCCATGAGCTTCGAGAGCCTCCACGAGCTGGGCCGCGTCACGTACTACGGCAATGAACTCGGCGCCTGGGTCAAGGCGTTCGCGCAATTCGCAGTCTGGTTCACGGTACTGCCGCTCGCGCGTGCCGTCATCGCGCGACGGCTGAAGAAGCGCACCACTGATCATCCGGTCGCGTTCCTCATGCTGGTCCAGTCGCTGCTCGATGCGACGACGCGCCTGTTCATGTTCGCCATGGCAACCTATTTCGCGACTCGCTGGCTCGATATTCCGGCGCGCCTGGAAAGGATCGGGGGCACCACGATCCAGGTGATTCTGTGGTGGCAGGTCGCCCTGTGGCTCTCGGCTGCGGTTCGCCACGCGATCGACGTCAAGCGCGGCCACGGGCTGTCGGCCGCGGAAGGCGCGGCCAGCGTCAACATCCTGCGCTTCGTCGGCGTGCTCCTGGTGTGGATCGTCGCGCTGCTGATGCTGCTCGCGAACCTCGGCGTGAAGGTCATGCCGCTCGTCGCGGGCCTCGGCATCGGCGGCGTCGCGATCGCGCTCGCGCTGCAGAACATCCTCGGCGACCTGTTTGCCTCGCTGTCCATCGCGCTCGACAAGCCGTTCCGCGTCGGCGACTCGCTGGCGATCGGCGACGAGAAAGGCACCGTGGAAAAGATCGGGATCAAGAGCACGCGCATCAGGTCGCTGACGGGCGAGCAGATCATCCTGTCGAACAGCGACGTCCTGAAGAGCCGCGTGCGGAATTACACGCCGATTTTCGAGCGGCGCGCCGAGCTTCGCCTGCAGGTTGCCTACGAAACGCCGCGACATCTGATCCGCGAGCTGCCGACGATCATCGAGGCGGCGATCCGCGCGGAGAAGAACGTGCGCTTCGAGCGCGCGCATTTCGCCCGTTACGGCGATTACGCGCTGCAATTCGAGGCCATCTACGTCGTGGAGGACGGCGACTACACGGCGTTCATGGACGCGCAGCAATCCGTCAACCTGTGGCTGCTCGATGAATTCGCAAGACGCGGGATCATGCTCGCTTATCCGACGACCCGGTCGATGACCATTCCGGCATCGCCGGTTCCTGCCCCTCCCGCCTGAAGCAGGCGTCGGCTCAAGTAAACGGCCGTTCGCAAAACGGAAGGCCTCGTTGATTGAGACCGACGCGGGGCTTCGCTTAGCGTCCGGGAACTCGAATCCAGGGGAACCCGTGTTATGACAAAACAAATACTTGCGACCGCGCTCGTCGCGCTCGCGTTGGCGCCCGTCTTTGCCCACGCGAAGCCGATGGTCAAGAACCTCGGCGGAGGGCTCGAACAGATCGCAAGTCCGGCCGGGCGCGCGAAATCGCTCGCGGCCGATGCGAAAGGCCCGAAGGTGGTCGCGGGCCGCGCGGGCCAGGCCGAACTCAAGTATCCGGTCGTGTTCGACGCGTCTGGCCGGCCGCTCGTGCGCATCACGCTCGACGGCAAGCTGCCTGCCGCGACGATCCTCAGGGACTTGCGCGCCATGCCGGGCGTGGATGTCCGCGCTTCCGATTTCACGTATCGCGCGGGCGTGATCGAGGCCTACGTCCCCACGGCCTCGCTTGCGGCGGTTGCGACGAAGCAGGGCGTACGCGCCGTCGTGCCCTCGAGCCCGATGTACACCGACGTCGGCATCGCCCAGACCAAGGGCCGCGTGCTGCACCGGATCAACAAGCTGCCGAGCGGCATCAACGGCCGCGGCATCACGGTCGGCGTGATGTCGGACAGCTACGACGCGAATGGCGAGCGCCCGAATGCCGCGGACGACATTCTCTCCGGCGACCTGCCGGGCCCCGGCAATCCGCTCGGTAATTCGAGGCCGGTCACCGTCCTCGAGGACGGCGACTTCGGGATCGACACCGACGAAGGCCGCGCGATGCTGCAGATCGTGCACGACGTCGCGCCGAAGGCGCGGCTCGGCTTCGCGACCGCGAATGGCGGCGAGGTCAACTTCGCGAACAACATCCGCGCGCTCGCGGGCTTCACCGATGCGCCGCACACGGCGCACGGCTTCAAGGCCGACATCATCGTGGATGACGTGATCTACCCGACCGAGCCGATGTTCCAGGACGGCGTGGTCGCGCAGGCCGTGGACGACGTCGCCGCGCGCGGCGTGTCGCATTTCTCCTCGGCCGGCAACCGCTCATCGAGCGAGGCCTACGATTCGGACGTCCACATCGTGCCGGGCAGGCCCGCGTCCTGGCGCGGCACCAACCTCGACTTCAGCGCCGTGGACCCGGCGCTCTATGCCGGCGGCTTCCACGACTTCGACGCGGGCAAGGGGCGCGATATCGCCCAGACGATCCAGTTCGATCCGGGCAGCCTGATCGTGTTCCAGTGGAACGAGCCTTACGATCCGACGCCGCCGCAGGTCGTGGGCGTCATCGCGCAGGGCAAGGGCAGCGTGCCGGACGGCGGCGACACCACCTTCACGTTCAATGGCGAGGCCGGCAAGCTCGTCGAGATCTTCGTCGATGGCGACGAGAGCGGCCCGGGCGTCGCGAACCCGGACCTGACGTTCGCGGTGTTCGACCCGAACGGCAATTTCATCCAGTTCGTGGACAACACGACGAATCCGGAATCGTTGACGCTCGAGCTGCCGGCGACCGGCGTCTATACCGTCCTCGTCGACAGTTTCACCGAGGACCAGTTCGGAGATTTCCTCTGGCGCGTGTCGGAAGTGGAAGTCGACCAGCGGGTGTTCTCCGACTACAACCTGCTGTTCTTCCTCGAGGACGGGACCTTCATCGGCGCGTTCGCCGAGCAGAACCTCTTCACGAACCGCCCGCTCGAGGCGGGCGCACTGCCGGGACTGCCGCTGCAGATGGTGATCGCGCGCGCCAACGTGCCGCCGAAGAGGAACAGGAGCGTCGCAGACCACATCCGCTACGTCGGCTTCGGCGGCGTGCGGCCGCAGGAGCACTTCAGCTACGTCGGCCCGGTGACCTACGGCCACAACTCGGCCCGCGGGGCGATGGGCGTCGCGGCCTATCCGTTCTTCCCGCCGTTCATCCCGGAATTCTTCACGTCACCGGGACCATCCACGATCTATATCGACAAGCACAACAGGCGCCTGCTGCAGCCGGACGTGCGGGAGAAGCCGGACTTCGCGGCGATGGACGGCGGCAACACGTCGTTCTTCTTCGAGGACGCACTCGAGGACGACGACGAGCTGCCGAACTTCTTCGGCACGAGCGCAGCGGCGCCGCATGCGGCGGCGATCGGCGCACTCGTGATGCAGGCGGCCGGCGGCCCGGGCAGCCTCAGGCCGAACCAGATGCGCCGGATCCTGAAGAAGAGCGTATTCCCGCACGACCTCGACCCGCAGTACTCGTCGGGCGCGGTGCAGACCGGCAACAACCTGCTGACGATCAGCGCCTCGGGCGACCAGAACCAGCAGGCGGGCCAGGACCCGAACTTCTTCACGCTGTGGCACAGCGGCCCGCGGCGGATCCAGTCGTTCGCGATCAATGTCGCGGGCGCCAATCCGACCGGCCGGCCGAAGGGACTCGTGTTCGACGAGCGCGAGGACCTCGGATTGCCGTTTGTCGTCGGCAAGGCGGTTGGCCTCGATCCGTCCGACGTGCGCGCGATCTACTCGCAGGAGGCGAATCCGCCGGGCGTCGCGGGCCAGTGGAAGCAGCTGAAGCTGAAGTTCCTGGCCGGCACGTTCGGCAACGGCGACCTGCTCGCCTTCGCGACGGACCGCGATGAAGCGGACGCCGTCGGTCCGGCGGGCGCGGTGGCGGGCGGGGCGGCGGACCTGCTCGGCAACGGCGTCTTGCTGCCGTCGGGCGAAGTGCTGCCGGGCGGCGCGCGCTTCTTCGGCACCTACGAGGACGGCACGCCGTTCGAGGGCCGGTTCGAGAACCAGATCGGCAAGGGCTACAGCACGCTTGACGGAACGGGCTTCATCAACGCGGAAGCGGCGGTGAACTCTGTGCTGAAAAAGTAGGGCGCTAGTTGCCGCACTCGGTGGCAGCGGAGCTGACGAGCGATCCCGTCAGCTCCGCGACCGAGGACATGCCGGCGCGCCGGAGATACTGCGCGATGCCCTCGTTGACCTTGGGGCAGAGCAACGGGTCGTAGAAGAGCGCGGTGCCGAGGCCGACGGCGCTCGCGCCGGCGACCAGGAACTCGATGGCGTCGGTCGCGCTCGCGATGCCGCCCTGGCCGATGATCGGGATGCGCTTCGACCCGGCAACTTCATAGACCTGCTTCACCTTGAGCAGCGCGATCGGCTTGATCGCGGGGCCCGAGATGCCACCCTGGACGTTGCCGATGACGGCGCGACGCGTCGCGGCGTCGATCGCCATGCCGGAGATCGTGTTGATGACGGCGAGCCCGTCGCTGCCGGCCTCGATGCAGAGCCGCGCGTTCTCGCGGATGTCGGTCTGGTTCGGCGAGAGCTTCGTGATGAGCGGCTTCTTCGTCGCCTTGCGGCAGGCGGCGACCACGCGCGCGCTCATCTCAGGATAGTTGCCGAACTGCACGCCGCCTTCCTTGACGTTCGGGCAGGAGATGTTGATCTCCATCGCGTCGATCGGGGAATCGTCGAAGCGCCGCGTGACCTCGGCGTACTCCTCGATGGTCGAGCCGCAGACGTTTGCGATGAAGCGCGTCTCCGAAAAGTCGAGCGCCGGCAGGATGTTCCGCACGACCTGGTCGACGCCTGGATTCTGGAGCCCGATCGCGTTGATCATGCCGCCGGGCGTCTCGGTCACGCGGTGTAGCGGGTTGCCGAGCCGCGGCTTTTCCGTCGTGCCCTTGAGGACGATGGCGCCTGCGTCACGGTTCGAGAAGCCCGCGATGCGCGTGTACTCCTCGCCGAAGCCGACGCAGCCCGAGAGCAGGACAATGGGCGAGGCGAATTTCAGTCCGCAGAAGTCGAGGGCGAGGGAAGGGGCCGGGCCCGAGGGGGTATCCACGGCATAATTATAGGGGCATGTTCCACGTCATCCTCTTTGAGCCTGAAATCCCGCCGAACGCGGGCAACGTCATCCGCCTCTGCGCCAATACCGGAGCCACGCTGCACCTCGTGCGGCCGCTCGGGTTCACGCTCGACGATGCGCGCGTGAAGCGAGCCGGGCTCGATTACCACGAGATGGCGCGGGTGCACACGCACGAGAGTCTCGAGACCTGCCTCGGGTCGTTCGGCGGCGCGCGCGTTTTCGCTGTGGAGACGAGCGGAAGCCGGCGCTATGACGAGCTTGAGTTTCGCGCGGGCGACGCATTCCTGTTCGGGCGCGAGACTTCGGGTCTGCCCGCCCAGGTGCTGGCCGGCTGGCCGCAGGAAAATCTGATCCGGCTGCCGATGATCCCGGGCAACCGCAGCCTCAACCTTTCAAACTCGGTTGCGGTCGTCGTGTTCGAGGCCTGGCGGCAACTTGGCTTCGGCGGCAGCGGCTAGGACGTTTCCGCGGAGGCTTTTCGCCCGCCTGGCCATCAGGCTGTTAATCGCGAGATCGAGGTCGAACGCCTCGCCGGTCCAATGAGTGACTGCAGATGCAGGCGAGATGCGCAGGCTGCTCGCGTCGTGAGCGCAGACCAGCGCGGCCCAATCCACGAGCTGCGGCAGGGGGCTCTCAAATGTCGCGCCATCCGGTCGTACAAACCGGAACGCGCCATCGTCAAGCGTCTCGACCGCAACCTGGCCTTCATGCACCAGCCGATGGTGGAAGCGGCAGAGCGTGACTAGGTTCGAAAGCTTCGTCTCGCCGCCATGCACCCAATGCTTCACATGGTGGCCGTCGATGTAGCGTTTGAAGCTGCAGCCGGGGAAGCGGCAGCCCTTGTCGCGCGCATTCAGAGCCCGCCTGATTGCCGGCGGAATGGTGCGGGTCTTGCGGCCAACGTCGAGCGGTTCACCCTTCTCTTCCTCAAGGACCCGAACGACGCTTGCGTCGCAGGAAAGCCTTCTCGCGGTCTCGGCGGCGATCGAGGGCCCATGCTCGAGCTCGCAGCGGCCCGCATGACCTTGTCTCAGCGTCTCGGCATCCACGTGCACGACGATCTGCTGTCGGTCGCTGCCCGACAGATCCCGCGGACCCGTCGCGAGGAAGCTCTCGGCCAGCGTGGCGAGCGCCTCGACCCGGCGTTTGCGAGTCCGCTGCAACTCATCGGAAGACGTTTCCGCGGAAACGTTTTTTGGGATCGGCAGGCTGTCCTCAGCCGCCTGCAGCGCCTTCACGAAGAGTGCGCCGATCTCCGCCGGCAGACGACCGCGAATCACCAGTAATCCGTCGGGTTCCGTTTGGTACCAGAGCGACTGGTCCCGCTGCTGGATTGCTTCGCGACCCAGTTCCTGCGCATCCAGGGCACGTCTATAGCCTCGGACCAGATCCTCGACATGACTTGCCGTCCCGCAGAGCGCGATGTTGAGGAGATAGTCCTCGTTGGTCGCATCGGCGATGCGCGTCATGGCGCGGGCCTTGGCGTAACTGATCCGCCCCTCCGCCATCGTGGCAGCCACACGGGGAAGCCTCTCGAGCGCATGGGCGACGCGGACCTTCTCGCGGGCCGCACCAAGATCGATCCCGCACTTCCAGTTGAGCCAGTGCGCGCAGGATTTCACGCCCCACTCCGCCCAGCCGCGCCTTCGATCGAGCTCCGCGATCAGCGCCAGGAATCGCGCGTTCGCGGCATTCAAATGTCCGGCGAGCGTCGTGATTTCCGCCACGAGTTCGGGCGTGGATGCCGACGAAAACGCCCCTTCCATGGTGGTCTCCGATAGGCTGTTGTTATGTACAGTATCCTATCAGAAACACCATCTAAAGCAATAGGTTAAGAGATGTTTTTGGCTCTCACTGCCAGCGGTTGCTGCCCTGCTCCTGGACCTCGGCACGCTCGTCCCGGCGCGTCACGCCTTTGAGTGTCGCGCCCTGCAGGAAGACTTTCGCGCCGGGGCCCGCATCGAACGAGGCGCGGGCGCCCTCGATCTCGCTGTTGGTGATGTGCACGGTCGCGCCCAGCACGACGACGCCCGTGCCCGTGGCGACGATGCGGCTGTTCGTGATGTGCAGCTCGCAGCCGCCGCGCGCGGTAATCGCATCGCCGTCCACCGAAATGTGCCGGTCGTTGACCTGCATCATGCGTGGACCCTCGCAGATGATCGGGTCCACGGTCTTCGGGCCGGCATCCGCCTTGCCGCTCGCGGCGGCGGCGGTGCCCGCGGAGACGATGCTGAGGCCCGGGCCGCTGACGCGAACCTGGCCGCCGCTTCGGTCGACGGTGTAATCGAGCGATGGGGTTGCCGACGCATCAATCTCCGATTCCTCCGCAACCACCGCTTCGGAATCGCCGGCTGCGGGCGCCGGCGGTGTCGCCTCGACGACCGCGGCCGCGGCTGAAGTCGCGGCCACCGGCATGGCGGCGAGTTCGTTCGCCTTCACCGTCTGTACTTCACCGCTCGCGCGATCGCGCACCGTGAAGACGCCCGCGGCAGTGTCCGCTGCGAGTACTTCAAGCTTGGGGTTGCGTTCGAGCGCGGCGCGCGCCCAGGCCATTTCCGGGGACGCTGTCGTCGCGACTGGCGTGGGTGGATTGCGATCCTGCCCGCAGGCGGCGAGCGCGAGCAACGCGGTGCAGGCAAGCGGCAGGGGTCGTGGGATTCGCATGGCGCTCTCCAGGGTGTTGGAGTCCCGGTGACCGTCCTAGGTTCTGCCCCATTCAGCCTGGAGTCCATCCTGCGTTGACATAAGCGCTCAGTTTTCCGGGGTCACCTCGCGCTGGAGCATGGTCTCGACGACTTTCTCGAGCGGCACCTTCTCATGGAGCACTTCGTACACATGGCGGCAGATCGGCATGTCGACGCCGTATTTCTCGGCCACGCGGTGAACGGCCTTCGCCGCGTGGTAGCCCTCGACCACCTGGCCGATCTCCGCGATCGCCGCGTCCACCGGCTTGCCGGCCGCGAGCGCGCGGCCGAAACGGCGGTTGCGCGACTGGTCGTCGGTGCAGGTGAGCACGAGGTCGCCGAGGCCGGCGAGGCCCATCAGCGTCTCGCGCTTTGCGCCGAGCGCGACGCCGAGCCGCATGAGCTCGGCGAGACCGCGTGTGATCAGGAACACGCGGCTGTTGGAGCCATAGCCGAGTCCGTCGGAGCAGCCGGTCGCGATCGCAAGCACGTTCTTGACCGCGCCGCCGATCTCGACGCCGACGATGTCCGATTGCGTGTAGGCGCGGAACCCGCCGGAGGAAATCCGCTCGGCGAGATCGCGCGCGAAATCCTCGTCGGGCGAGGCGACAGCGATCGCGGTCGGCAGGCCCTGGCCGACCTCCTTGGCGAATGTCGGACCCGAAAGCACCGCGAGCGGAACTTTGGGGCCCAGCACTTCGAGCGCAACCTGGTGCGGAAGCTTGCCGGTGTCGAGCTCGAAACCCTTACTGGCCCAGGCGATGCGCGCCCGCGGTCCGAGCGACGGCTTGATCTCGGTCAGCACGGCGCGCAGTGCGCTCGAAGGCACGACGAGGACGATGTCGTCGCCGCTCGCAAGCGCCTTCGCAAGGTCCGGCTCGATCGAGAGCGAGGGGGGGAACTTCGCGCCCGGGAGATAGCGCAGGTTCTCGCGAACGCGCGCAAGCTCCTCGGGATTGTCTTCGGCGCGGCCCCAGAGAACCGTCGGCTTGCCGCCGCGCGAGAACTGGATCGCGAGCGCCGTGCCCCAGGAGCCGGCGCCCAGCACGACGATCGGACGCATCAGCGCCCGCTCAGTTCGTCTGTTCGGGTGCCGGCTGCCCCTGGCGTCCCGCCTGCTCCTGCAGCGAACGCTCGAACAGCGCGTCGTAGTTGACGTGCGGCAGCAGGAAAGGCGGGAAGCCGCCTTTCGTCACGACGTCCGACACGGTCTGCCGGATGTACGGGAACAGGATGTTCGGCGCGAAGGATCCGAGGATGCGGCGCGTCTCGTCGGCGCCGAAGCCGCGCACGAGGAATACGCCGGCCTGCTTGACCTCGGCGAGGTAGACGGCGACGTCGCCGTTCTTCGCTTCGAGCGTCACGGTCAGGACGACTTCGTGCGCGTCCTGCCCGACGGCGTTCGACATCGTGCTGAGGTTCAGCGAGATCTTCGGGTCCTGCACCTGGGCGGGCAGGAAAGGCCCTTTCGGCGCCTCGAAAGACAGGTCCTTGATGTAAACGGTCTGCAGCGCGACTGCGGGGCCCTGCCCGTTGGTCGGGGGTTCGCCCGCGCCGGCTGGCGTGGTGTTTTGATCAGCCATCGTATTCCTCTGTTTGAATCAGTTTAGCCAGTTCGCCGCTCGCATCGAGTGTCCGAAGCTCGTCGGCCCCGC
>DATBSX010000117.1:0-1526 GCA_036559565.1 Steroidobacteraceae bacterium
ACCTTTAAAGGTGACCGTCCCCTTTGCGAAGGGGACAGTCCCCTTCATTTTTGCCGGATTGCTGATGGCGTCTACCGTCTTCGCTTGCGACGAGACGCTGGAAGCGACCGTCGCCGCGAAGCCGGACGACACGGATTCGCGCGACGCGCTTGCGCGCTCCTGCGCGCGCGCGGGACGGCCGAGCGACGCACTCGCGCAATACGACATCCTCCTCGCGCACGACGCGAACAATGTCGACTGGCTGGTTGGAAAATCCCAGGCGCTGATTGCGCTGCGGGGTCCGCGCGAGGCACTGCCGTACCTCGAAAAAGGACGCGCTCTCTCGCCCGCATATGAGGACATCTGGCGGCTCAACTATTCGGCGCTCGACCAGCTCGACGAATTCGACGCCGCCGACGCACTCCTGACGCAAGCCGCCGTGCAATTCCCGCAAGCCACCTGGCCGCTCGAACGCAAGGCCGCGCTCGATGAGCGGCGCCTGCTCGAACGCGGCAACCGGCTCTCGGCCGACGTCAGCTACGAGGATCTCTCCGGCGGCCGCGACCCGTGGAAAGGCGCGTCGATCGGCCTCGATCACCGCCTCGGCGCCTCGAGGCACCTCTTCGCCGGCCTGCATTTCGAAGAGCGCTTCGACGCACGCGACGAGCAGCTGTTGTTCGGCTATGCCGACCGATTGAACGACGACTGGTCCTACGGCGTGTCGGCCGACCTTTCGCCCGACGCCGTGAACCTGCCGCGCTGGAGTTTCACGGCCGAGGCCGGCCGGCGCCTGCCGGACGCCTGGAGCCTCGGATTCCGCTTCCGCCACGCGAGCCACGCGAACACGGACGTCGACTCGCTCTCTGCGAGCGTCGAGAAATATTTCGACTGGCTGAGCCTCGGCTATTCGCTCAACACGGCGAAGGTTTCCGACATTTCGGACCCGCACTTCGGCCATGTGCTGCGCGCCGCCCACGAATACGGCGAGGCCAGCCGCGTCGCGCTCGTCGTCGGCTTCGGCGAGGAAGCGGAGACCGTCGCGCCGGGCGTCATCCAGGTGACCGACACGCAGAGCATTTCGCTCGCCGGCCTGCACTGGACCAGCACCGCCTGGGGCTTCAGCTGGGAGGCCGGCTGGTACGAGCAGGGCGACCTCTACGACCGGATCCGGTTGCGCGTGGGAGTCGAACATCGGTTCTGAACTCATCGTCACGCTCGCGTGGCGCAGCGCCGAGATCGCGAGCCTCGGCGCCGCTACGCTGCTCATCATTGCGTTGCTGGTGCGCCGTTACCTCGAATGGGAGGCGCGAACGCACGCGCGCGTGATCGCGGCCTGGAGGCCGCTGCTCGCGCGGATCGCCATCGAGGGCGACGATTCGCCCACGCTGCCGCCGCTTCCGAACCGGCACCTGCCGTATCTCATGGAGGAGTGGAACGCGCTGCACGACGCCGTGCGCGGCGAATCCTCGGCGCGCCTGAACGCCGTCGGCCTGAAGCTCGGCCTCGACGTCGCCGCACGGCGCCTGATCCACGCCGGGCTGATCGGC
>DATBSX010000118.1:0-9097 GCA_036559565.1 Steroidobacteraceae bacterium
CGCGTAGTTTGGGCCCGGCTTGCGATCGCGATCGAGGCCCATGTCGCCGATGCGGACGCCGACGACGCGGCCGTCCTCGACCAGCGCCTCCGAGGCGGCAAAGCCCGCGAACACGTCGACGCCGAGCGCCTCGGCGCGCGCGGCGAGGATCGGCGCCAGCTGGCCGAGCGAAATGATCAGGTTGCCGCGATTGTGCATCTGTGGCGGTGTCGGCAGGCGCGTCGCACCGCTGCGGGTGAAGTAGAAGAATTCGTCGCGCGTCGCCGGCACGCAGATGTCGGGAGGGGTCTCGCGCCAGCCGTGCAGCAGCGCATCGAGCGGGCCGGGCTCGAGCACGCAGCCGGAGATGAGCTGCGCCCCGATCGCCGAGGCCTTCTCCAGCACGCAGACGCTGCGTGCGGCATCGAGTTCCTTGAGGCGGATCGCCGAGGCGAGGCCGGCGGGACCGCCGCCGACGATGACGACGTCGTATTCCATGACGTCGCGATCGGTCACGGCATCCGGGCCCCCGCGAACTGCGGCAGCGCGCGAACGCTGTCGCCGATCTTCGCCAGGTCGCCGGCAACGACCACGGTCATGCGCTCGGGCCGGATGTACTCGCGCGCCATCTCGGTCACCTGCTCGGGCGTCACCGCCTGGATGTTGGCGACCCAATGCGTCAGGAAATCGTCGGGGAGGCGGTGCAGGTCCATGAATGCGAGCTGGCCCAGCACGCCGTTCGCCGAGGAATTCGAGATCACGAAGACGCCGGCGCGGTAGTTCTTGACCGGGGTCAGCTCCGCGGCGGTCGGCGCCTCGCGCCGGAGCCGGTCGATCTCCTTGAAGATCTCGGTGATCGCCGCAGCCGTGTTCTCGGCCGTGATCTCCGCGCTCATGATCCACAGTGCGCCGCCGCGGCGCGCGCTGATGGAGGAATCCGGCGAGTAGCTGTAACCCTTGTCCTCGCGGATGTTCGTCGTGATGCGCGAACCGAAGGTCCCGCCGAGCAGGCTGTTCATCAGCGTCGTCTGGAAGTAGACCGCACTCGCCGGGTCGGGCACGGGCACCGCGATGCGCAGCGACGACTGCGGGGCGCCCGGGCTGTCGATGAGGGAAAGCTGCAGCGTCTCGCTCGCCTTCGCCGGCAGGTCGGTCGGCGCCGGGCCCTCGCGCCAGTCGCCAAAGGCCTTGCGCAGCGCCGCCTCGAGCGTCGCGCGGTCGTAGCGCCCCGCGACGTAGATGTGCGTGCGCCGCGCGCCGAAATTCCGGTCGTAGAAATCGCGCAGCATCCTGACGTCGTAGCCCGCGAGCTGGCCCTCGCGCGGCCAGACGCGGCCGAATGGATGGTCGCCGAAGACGAGCTTCGCGAGCGCCTCGTCCGCGAGCGAGGGCGGGTCCGCGCGGGCAACGGCGAGGCTGCGCTCGAAGTTCGCGCGCACGCGCGGGAGCTCGGACTCCGGGAAAAGCGGGTTCCGCAGCACATCCGCGAGCAGCTCGACAGCGGCGACGGCGCGGTCGGAGAGCACCGACAGGCTGGCCGACGTCTGCTCGGCGCCGACGTCGAGGCCGAGCGAGCCGCCCATGCCGGCCGCGGCTTTCGCGATGTCGTAGGACGAACGCGTGGTCGTTCCTTCCTTCATCATCTCGACCGTGACGTCGGGCAGCCAGGTGTCCGTGCCTTCGTCGATGTTGCCGGTGCGCACGACCGCGAGCAGCGTCACTTTCGGCACGCTGCCGTAATCGATGAAAGTCATTTCGAGGCCGTTGTCGAGCTGCAGCGTCTCCTTGGCCGGCAGCCTGAACTCATGCGGCGCGCCCGGAGCGGGCGGCAGCTCGCGCTCCGCCGCGCTACCTGCCGCGGCCGCGAGCAGCAAGGACAGCGCAGCGAGGGACCTCATGGCGCAACCCCGGGCGCAGGCGCGCGGCCCGGCAGGACGATCTGCGCCGTGCGGCGCGACGGAGTCAGGTAGTTGCGCGCGACGTCGCGGATGAGCTCCGGCGGCACGGCGCGGAAGTCGGCTTCCAGCCGGTTGATGCGGCCCGGGTCGTCGTCGAAGAGCGCAAAGCAGGCGAGCAGGTCGAGGAGGCCGAAGCGAGTGCTCGAGCCCGCAAGGTCGTAGAGCGACGCGCGCAGCTTCGTGAGCGCGCGGCCGAGCTCCTCGGGCGACGGAGGCTCGGCCTGCAGGCGCGCGATCTCCGCGTCGACGTCCGCGATGATCGCGTCGGGTGTCGCCGCCGGATCGTGGATGAGGTACAGCATCCAGAGCATCGGCCCGTCGTAGGTGAACTCGTTGCCGAGCAGGTTCGTGCCGCCGCCGACCGCGCCTGCGTAGCCGCGCTCCTGCACGAGCTTCTGCCACAGGCGGCTGTCCTCGCCCTGCAGCAGGATCGTATCGAGCAGGCTGAAGGCGTAGTGCTCCGGCGTATTGCGCGGCGGCACCTGCCAGGCGAGCGCGAGCGCCGGGCGCGGCGCGAGGCGGTCCACGTAGGAATCGCGCTTCTCGACAGTGCGCTCCGGCTCGGTCAGGTCCGGCCGCGGCGGCTGGGCCCGCGCCGGGATCGTCGCGAAGTATTGCGTGATCCAGGCGCGCGCAGCGGCCGGGTCGAAGTCGCCCGCGACCACGAGCACCGCGTTGTTCGGCGCGTAGTACGTGTCGAAGAAGGACTGCGCCTCCTCGAGCGTCGCGGCGTCGATGTCAGCCAGGTCGCCGTAGAAGTTGTGCGCATTGAACCAGTTCTGGTTGGCGACCTGCGGCAACGTGAGCCATGGAAAACCGCCGTACGGCTGGTTCATGGTCGCATCGCGGACTTCGTTCTTCACGACGCCCTGCTGGTTCGCGAGATTGGCCTGCGTGATCGCGAGTGCCTTCATGCGGTCGGCTTCGGCCCACAGCACCGTCGCGAGCGTGTGCGCCGGCACGATCTGGTAGTAGTTCGTGTAGTCAAAGCGCGTCGAGCCGTTCAGCACGCCGCCGTTGCCTTCGACGAGCCGGATGAATTCCATCTTCCCTAAGTTGCCCGAGCCCTGGAACATGAGGTGCTCGAACAGGTGCGCAAAGCCCGTGCGCCCGCGCGGCTCGATGCGAAAGCCGATGTGGTAGTACACGCCGACCGTCACGGTCGGCGCCGTCGCATCGCGCGAGAGCACGACCTTCAGGCCGTTGTCGAGCTTGTAGTACTCGATCGGGATGTTGATCGCGGCGGGCGTTGCCGCCGAGGGCGGCGTCACCGCGGGTGATTCGGCCTGTGACGGTTTCGTGGCGTTGAGCGGCTGGGCAGCGCATCCGGCAACCGCCACAGCGACTGCCAGTCCGCTCCAACGCCTGAGCTGTTCTCTCACTGCTGCGGCCTCCGCTATTTGGGAGCCATGCGGATCGCGCCGTCGATCCGGATCGTCGTGCCGTTCAGCATGCGGTTGGTGACGATGGCGGCGACGAGGTCGGCGTACTCCTCGGGCCGACCGAGTCGCGGCGGAAACGGAACCTGCTTGCCGAGCGAATCCTGCGCTTCCTGCGGCAGGCCCGCCATCATCGGCGTGCCGAAGATGCCGGGCGCGATGCCCATGACCCGGATGCCGAAGCGCGCGAGCTCCCGCGCGAGCGGCAGCACCATGCCGGCGACCGCGGCTTTCGACGTCGCGTAGGCGACCTGTCCGATCTGGCCTTCGAAGGCAGCGACCGAAGCGGTGTGGACCAGCAGGCCACGCTCGCCATCCGCCTCCGGCGCGTTGTTCTGCATGATCGCGGCTGCGGCGCGATCGAGCAGGAAAGTGCCGAGCGTGTTGATGGCGAGCACGCGCTGGAAAGCGGCGACGGCCAGCGGCCCGTCGCGCCCCAGAAGCTTGCCGGGGGTTGCGACGCCCGCGCAGGAGACCGCGAGGTTGAGCCCGCCCATGTGCGTCGCGGCGGCCTGCACGGCCGCGTCCACGTCCGCTTCACTCGTGACGTCGCAGTGGTGGTAGCTCGCGGCGCCGCCGAGCGCACCTGCAGCCTGGCGGCCCAGCGCATCCTGGACGTCGAGGAGGGCGACCTTCGCGCCGCCTGCGATCAGCCGCGCGGCCGTTGCCTGCCCGAGGCCCGAAGCTCCGCCGCTGATGACTGCCTTGACCCGATCGAGATTCATGGATTCCCCGGGTAGGCAGTCTACAGCCTTAGCCCTGCGGCGGCCGCAGCGACGCCGGCCGGGTTTGTGTGGTCAGAGGCGCAACCCACCATCCACCTCGATCACGCGGCCCGTCACAAAGTCGTTTTCGGCGATGAAGACCGCAGTGGATGCGATCTCGGCCGGTTCGCCCAGACGGTGGAGCGGTACGGCGGCTTTGACCCGCGCGAGCATCTCCGGCTTCATGGCCGTCAGGATCTCCGTCGAGCAGAATCCCGGCGCGATAGCGGCCGCGCGGATGCCGTAACGGGCAAGTTCCTTGGCCCAGACCACGGTCATGGCGGCGACGCCGGCCTTGGCGGCCGAATAGTTGGTCTGCCCCGGATTGCCTTCCCGGGATATCGAGGAAATGTTGACGATGACGCCGCCCTGGCCGAGCTGGATCATGCGCTCCGCGCCTTCGCGGCCGCAGAGGAAAACGCCGGTGAGGTTGACGTCCATGACCGCCTGCCACTGGGCCAGCGTCATCTTGGAGTGGATCGCCCGGTCCTGCGCTTTCACGAGCAGCGCATCGCGCGTGATGCCGGCATTGTTGACGAGCACGTCAAAGCGGCGCAGGTCCGCGACCACGGCGTCGAACGTCTGGACGACCTGCGACTCCTTCGTGACGTCGGTGACGTAAGCCCTGGCGCGAACGCCTTTCGACTCACACTGCGCGATCGTTTCAGCGAGCGAAGCGGCGTCGAGATCGAGGGCGGCGATGTCGGCGCCTTGCTCCGCGAATGCCAGCGCCATCGCGCGCCCGATGCCACGCGCCGCACCCGTGATGACCACGACCTTCTTGCCAAGCTGCATGGGTCCCTTTACTGCACTGCGAATACAGGTGCAGAAATATTTATTGGGTCAGGACCTTAGCGATTTTTGCGCCGCAAGACAACTCGGGCGGGCCGGATGACGGAAGCGAGCGCCTCAGCCTTGACCTGTTGGGCCGCGCACCCGCACATTCGCGGTGCGTCCTACGCGAATCGCCCGCTCCAAATCCTTTTGACGCCGGCCAGCACGCCGCCGCGCCGCTGTGCCAAACTTCCACGCGCGTTGGGGCTCACTGGGCACCTGGGATCAAGCAGGGGAATGGTCATGCCGGAATATGTCATTGAGCGCGAAATGCCGGGTGTGGGCAAGCTGGGGCCCTCCGACCTGAAGATGGCTTCGCAGACATCCTGCAACGTGCTTCGCGAACTCGGTCCCGCGATCCAGTGGGTGCACAGCTACGTGACCGACAACAAGATCTACTGCGTCTATCGCGCGCCGAACGAGGAAATGATCCGCGAGCACGCGCGGCGCGGCGGCTTTCCGGCGAACAAGATTTCGCAGGTCCGCGCGCTGATCGACCCGACGACCGCCGAATGAGTGCACGGGGTCGGAAGGCAGGTCTCTGACCGAAGGATTGGCGATGGCGGACCTGTTCGTCTCCTATGCCAGGAACGACGAACAGACGGCCGTGCGTGTCGCCCAGTGCCTGAGCGACGCCGGCTACCAGGTCTGGCGCGACGACCAGCTTCCCGCACATCGCGCCTATTCCGAAGTCATCGAAGAACGCTTGAAGGGTGCGAAAGCGGTCATCGTCCTGTGGTCGGCGGAAGCGGCGAAATCCCAGTGGGTCCGCGCGGAAGCCGATGCGGCGCGCGTCGCTGGCACGCTGGTCCAGGCGACGCTCGACGGATCGCTGCCTCCGATGCCGTTCAACCAGATCCAGTGTGCCGACCTTCAGCGCTGGAGCGGCGAAGCGGCCGCCGCGGGATGGCGCAAGCTGATCGACAGCATCGCCGCGCTCGCGCCGCCGGCGGCCGATAAGCCCGCGCCGCGGGCCGCCCGCCGCAAGTTGTCGATCTGCGTCCTGCCGTTCCAGAACATGAGCGGCGACATCGAGCAGGAATACTTCAGCGACGGGATCAGCGAGGACATCACGACCGACCTTTCGCAGGTCTCCGCGCTCGTGGTCGTAGCCCGCAATACCGCCTTCATCTTCAAGGGGCGGAAGGTGAGCGTGTGCGAAATCGCCCGCGAGCTGGACGTCAGCCACGTCCTGGAAGGCAGCGTGCGAAAGGCGGGGCAGCGCGTGCGGATCACCGCGCAGCTCATCGACGGCGCCACGGGCGACCAATTGTGGGCCGATCGCTACGACCGGAACCTCGACGACATCTTCGCCATCCAGGATGAAATCTCGAAGGCGATCGTCGGCGCGCTCAAGCTGAACCTGCTGCCGAAGGAGAAGCAGGCGATCGAGCGGCGCGGCACGAATAATGTCGAAGCCTACAACCTGTTCCTGATGGCGCGGCAGTTCTGGATGACCGGCAATGTCGGCGACAGGCGCCGCGAACAGCGCGTGATGCGGATCTGCGGCCGCGCGGTCGAGATCGATCCCAATTACGCACAGGCCTGGGCCTTGCTCGCGATCGCCCAATCGAGCCTGCGGTACAACTTCGACGAGCAGGTCGACGACGGCTTCGCGGCGGCCAATGCGGCCCTGTCGATCGACCCGACGATTGCGGAGGCCCATTGCCCGATTGCGCGCCGCCTTTCGGAACAGGGCAGGGTCGAGGAAGCGGTGGCGGAAATCACGCGCGCTCTCGCGCTCGACCCGAAATCCTGGGAAGTCCGCAAGGAAGCCGGGCGGCTCGCCATGACTCAACGCCGGATTGCAGACGCGACAGAGCATTACGAGCGGGCGACCGACCTGCTCGAGAGCGACTTCCACGCATGGGCCCTGCTCTCGACCTGCTACCAGGCGACCGGGGATGCCGAAAAGCTGCAATCAAGCGCGCGCAAGATGGTCAGCGAGGCCCAAAAGGCGCTGCTGGACGATCCAAGCAACGGGGCCGCACTCGGGATTGCCGCGGGCGGCCTCGCGATCGGCGGCGAGCAGGAACGCGCGCGCGAGTGGATCGACCGCGCGATGCTGCTCGATCCCGAAAACGACAACATGCGCTACAACTTCGCCTGCATTTTCGCCTGCCACATGCAGGACAAGGAAGCGGCGCTGGCGCTGCTCTCGACCACCGTATTGCGCTCGCGCACGCACTTCGTCGCGGCGCAGACTGACCCCGACTTCGACTGCCTGCGTGACGATCCTCGATTCGCGGAGCTCGTTGAGCGTGCCCGGACGCGCTTTGGAGTGGGCGCCGCGCCGGTCGTCCCTGAAGGCTAGGAGTCCTGGCCTTCGATATCAAAGAGGACGGTTTCCGCCTCCACGAGTTCGCCGGCGCGTGCCAGCACGTTCGCGACCTGGCCCGCGCGCCCGGCGCGGATCGCGTGCTGCATCTTCATCCCTTCGACCACGGCGAGCACGTCGCCGCGTTCGACCCGGTCACCGACTTTCACGCGCAGCTCGACGACGCGTCCCGGCAGGGGCGAGGCGGGATGCGCATCCGCGTCTTCGGCGCTTCGCTCGAACGGCCAGGCCGGTGCAAGCGATATTTCCGCTGCGGACCCGCCGACAATCTGCAGGCGCTCCCGATCGCGGATCAGCTCGAATTCGCGCGCGCCGCGACCCGTATCCACTGCATAGCGTCCGCCGCCGAGGTTTTCCACCCGGCCCTCAAGCCGCGAGTCACCGCCCTCGAGCGCGATCCGGTCGCCTGCGGGGCTCACGCGGATTCGTCGGAAGCCAGGGGTGCGCAGTCCCACCGACTGGGCAGGCGCCGCGCCCGTCCGCCAGCCGTCGCCCTGTGACCAGGGCGAATGGCCGGTGCCCGGCACCTTGCGCTCGGCGAGAGCAAGGCTCGCCGCCAGCAGGAGCGCCTCCGGCTCGGGCGAAGGATCCACGGTCAGCGCTGCGAGTTCGCGGTCCACGAAACCGGCGTCGACGTCGCCTGCCGCGAATGCCGGGTCTGCGGCGATCGCGCGAAGCAGCGGCAGGTTGTTCGCGACACCGAACACCGCGGTGCGATCCAGGTTCCGCCTCAGGGTCGCGAGTGCAGCAGCGCGGTCGGGGCCCGAAGCAATGACCTTCGCGATCATCGGGTCGTAGTGGACGCTGATGGCGTCGCCGTCGGCGATGCCGGCGTCGATGCGCCAGTTCTCGCCCGCGGGCGGGTGCACGAAGCGCCGGATGCGCCCGACCGAGGGCAGGAAACCGCGGCGCGGGTCTTCGCTGTAGATGCGCGCCTCGATGGCGTGGCCCTGCTGGCGGATCGCGGATTGCTCGAGCGGCAGCCGCTCGCCCGATGCAATGCGCAGCTGCCATTCGACGAGATCCAGGCCGGTGACCCGTTCGGTCACCGGATGCTCGACCTGCAGGCGCGTGTTCATTTCCATGAAATAGAAGCGCCCGTCGGCGCCGATGATGAACTCGATGGTGCCGGCATTCACGTAGCCGACGGCCTGCGCCGCGCGCACGGCTGCCGCCGTCATCGCGGTGCGGGTCGCCGCGTCGATGAAGGGCGAGGGCGATTCCTCGATGATCTTCTGGTAGCGGCGCTGCACAGAGCACTCGCGCTCGAAGAGGTGCACGCAGCCGCCGTGCGCGTCGCCGAAGACCTGTACCTCGACGTGGCGCGGCCGCTCGAGGAAGCGCTCGAGCATGAGCCGGCCGTCGCCGAATGCGCTTTCCGCCTCGCCGCGCGCGCCGCGGATCGCCTCGTCGAGCGCGGCGGCTTCGCGCACGACACGCATGCCCTTGCCGCCGCCCCCCGCCACGGCCTTGACGAGGAGCGGAAATCCGACGGCCGAAGCCTCCCGTGCGAGGCGCGCGGGCGACTGGTCCTCGCCCATGTAGCCGGGCACGACGGGCACGCCCGCGGCGGAAACCAGCGTCTTGGCCTCGTGCTTCAAGCCCATCGCCCGCATCGCGGCAGGCGGCGGACCGACGAAGACGATGCCGGCTGCGGCGCAGGCCTCGGCGAAGTCCGCGTTCTCGGACAGGAAACCGTAGCCCGGGTGGATCGCATCCGCGCGCGCGTCGCGCGCAGCCTCGATGACCGCTTTGGCGTTGAGGTAGGACTCCCGGGCGGGCGCA
>DATBSX010000119.1:0-10875 GCA_036559565.1 Steroidobacteraceae bacterium
CGTGCAGCTGCCCGAGATCGTCGTGGTTGCCAAGCGCGTCGCGAGCATGGTCGCGAAGGAAGACCGCGGCACGCAGCTTCCGTCTCCGGCGATCAGCGCCGGATTCTGAAGGTGCTCTGCTAAAGTAGTCTGGTAGCGGGCCAGCTCACTTGGAAGCCATGGACACAAACTGGAACGACAGCCTGCCGATCTACCGCCAGCTGCGCGATCGCGTGGTGGCGATGATCCTGGAAGGCGTACTGAACGACGGCGATCCATTGCCTTCGGTCAGGAGCGTCGCGGCCGAGTACCGCCTGAACCCGCTGACGGTCCTGAAGGGCTACCAGCAGCTCGTCGACGAGCAGCTCGTCGAGAAGCGCCGCGGACGCGGCATGTTCGTGACCGAGGGCGCGCGTCGCGCGCTCCTGAAGGATGAGCGGCAGGTCTTCCTCGAGGAGGAATGGCCGAAGGTGGCAGGGCGCATCCAGCGCCTGGGCTTCGAGCCCAAGGAGCTGCTGGACGCCCTAGACAAGATTCCGCCTGCGCCGGCCTCGTCGCTGACGGCCGTGCACAACGAAGGCGCCGACGATGCGGCCGAGGAGGGCGAGCGTGACTGACCTGATCGTGGCTCGCGGGCTCAGCAAGGCGTTCGGCTCGACGCGCGCACTCGACAACGTGAATTTCCACGTCCAGGCCGGCCGCATCGTCGGGCTGATCGGCCCGAACGGCGCCGGCAAGACGACCGCGCTGAAGGCCCTGCTCGGCCTCACGCGCTTCGACGGCGAGCTCTCCGTGCTCGGCCTCGATCCCTACCACCAGCGCCACCGGCTCATGCAGGACGTCTGCTTCATCGCCGACGTCGCGGTGCTGCCGCGCTGGATCCGCGTGTCGCAGCTGATTGACTTCGTCGGCGCGACGCACCCGCGCTTCCGCCGCGAGGTCTGCGAGCATTTCCTGTCGCGCAGCGACATCAAGCGCACGAGCCGCGTGCGCGAGCTTTCGAAGGGCATGGTGACGCAGCTGCACCTCGCGCTCGTCATGGCGATCGACGCCAAGCTACTCGTGCTCGACGAGCCGACGCTCGGCCTCGACATCCTGATGCGCAAGCAATTCTACGACACGCTGCTGAACGAGTACTTCGACGCGGAGCGCACGATCCTCGTGACCACGCACCAGGTCGAGGAGATCCAGCACCTGCTGACGGACCTGCTCTTCATCGACCACGGCCGCATCGTGCTCGACGCCACGATGGACGACGTGCAGGAGAAGTACGCGCAGGTCTCGGTCCGGCCCGAACACCTTGCCGCTGCGCGCACGCACAAGCCCATCGGGGAGCGCCAGGGCCTCGGCCGCACGCACATGCTGTTCCGCGACATCGAGCGCTCGGATCTCGAGCGCCTGGGCGAGGTGGGCGTGCCCTCGGTCTCCGACCTCTTCGTCGCCGTCATCCAGGGAGCGCGCGCATGAACCGTTTCCTGTGGATGATCCGCCGCGAGGTGTGGGAGCACAGGGCGATCTGGATCGCCCCCGCCATCGTGATCGCCTGCCTCTTCGTCCTGCTGATGGTCGCGCGGGCGCACCTCGGCTACGACGTGGGCCTGTCGTTCAACGACATTCCGCGCGACGGCCAGATCCGGCTGCACCTGCTCGCGTACTCGATCGTCACCGCGATCATCTTCCTGGTGATGGGCATCGTCGGCTTCTTCTACTGCATCGACTCGCTGTACGCGGACCGGGCGGACCGAAGCGTGCTGTTCTGGAAGTCGCTGCCGCTGTCAGATGCCGAGACCGTGCTGTCGAAGTTCGCGACCGGCGCCGTCGTCGTGCCGCTCGTTGCGACGGCCGGGAGCATCGTCGCCCAGATCGCGGTCGGCGGCGGCCTCATGGCGAAGCTCGCGATGGCGGGCCAGTACGCGGGTCTCTGGCTGCACCCGCAAGCGCTGCTCGGCGGCGCGCTTGCCGCGCTCATCTGCTGCGTCACGGCGATCCTGTGGTACGCGCCTTTTGTCGCCTACCTGATGCTCGTGTCCGCCTGGGCCCGGCGCGCACCCTTCCTCTGGGCCGTGCTGCCGCCCATCGCGGCCATGGTGCTCGAAATGGTCGTCATGCAGACCTCGTACGTGCGGGACTTCGTCGCCGGGCGCCTGCTCGGCGCGTACGAGGCGCTCGCCACGCGCGGCACGAATGGCGGCACGGGCGAGGAGGTCAATGGCCTGTCTGGGCTCGCCGAGCGCCTCGGCCATGTGGACTGGCAGGGCCGGGTCTCGCACTTCTTGACCGCGCCCGAGCTCTGGCTCGGCGTCGTCGCCGCCGCGCTCCTGCTCGCCGCAGCGATGTGGGTGCGCCGCTACCGCGACGAGACCGCCTGATACCCACGGACATTCGACGGAGTTTCACGATGAAGACGATATTCCGCGCCACCGCCGCGCTCGCCCTGCTGGCAGCGAGCCTCCCCGCCCTGGCAGCGAGCGCGACGGCGACGCGGGCCTGGCAGTTCAAGCCCGAGTCGAACGCGGGCCTCGCGGTGCGAAACCTCATCGGCAACATCCGCGTCGAGCGCGGCACGACGCCCGGCATCCACATCACGGCGAACACGACGATCGAGGCGGCGACGCAGGCCGAGGCGGAGCGCCTCGCGGGCCTCATCGACTTCCGCAGCTCGGACGTCGGGCCGGGTTCGCGCTTCGACGTGCGCCTGCCGCGTGAGCACTTCCCGAAGATCTACTCGGAGAAGGGCGCGTCCGGCTGGTTCTCGACGACCTACATCGACTACCTCGGCGAGCGCATCCGCCTGGTCGGCAGCAAGGACGAGGCGCCCGCGGTGCGCGTGGACCTCGTGATCAGCGCGCCGGCCGGCGCGAAGGTCGACGTCAGCAACATCGTCGGCGATATCCTGGCGCAGAATTATTCCGGGAAGCTCCGGCTCGACGGCGGCAGCGGCCTGCTGACCTCCACGGGTGGCGAGGGCGATCTCGAGCTCGACAACGGCAGCGGCGCCGTTTCCGTGAGCGGCCATCGCGGACACGTCAGCGCAGACACCGGCAGCGGCTCGGTGAAGATCACGGACTGCGAGTGCGAGATCCTGGCCGATACCGGCTCCGGGTCCGTGGACGTGCAGCAGGGCAAGGGCAGCGTCTATGCCGACACCGGCTCGGGCGGCGTGCAGGTCGATGGATTTGCCGGCAAGCTCGCCGCGGACACGGGCTCGGGCTCGGTTCGCGCACGCGGCGTCAGCGACGTGCAGAGCCTCGACGTCGACACCGGTTCCGGCAGCGTGAACATCGAAGGTGACCTCTCGGCGCTCTCGAAGCTCAACATCGACACCGGCTCCGGCAGCGTCACCCTGCGCTCCTCGGCCCAGCCCTCGATGGAGATCGAGATCGATACCGGCAGCGGGGGCGTGGACGTGGACGCACCCGGCTCGACGATCCGCGAGAAGAAGGATGCGACGATCGTGCGCCTGAAGGATGGGGCCGGCAGGGGCGTCATCGACACCGGGTCCGGCAGCGTCAACCTCAACTTCCTCTAGCCGGCGAGGAGCACCGCCTCGGCGTGCTCCTGCGCCTCGGGCGTGCCAAAGAGGACGACGACGTCGCCCTCGCGCAAGGCCATCTCCGGGTCCGGGTCGCGGCCGACGATGCCGTCGCGACGCACGGCGGTGACCGACACCTCCGCGCCGCGGTCCTTTATCTCGCGCAGGCTCCGGCCGATCGCCCAGGCGCCCGGCGGCAGCACCACCGTGTGCAATTCCTCGCGGAACGTGCCGGATTCGTCGATCCGGCCGGCGCCGTCGCGTACGAAGATCGAACGCAGCGTCTTGTAGCGCTGGCGCCGGATCTCGCCCACCGTCCGGATCACGCGCGAGGGCGGCACGTTCAGCTGGTGCAGCGTGTTCGAGACGAGCGTGAGGGCGGCCTCCAGGGTCTCGGGCACGACTTCCGTCGCGCCGGCTGCGAGCAGCGCCTCGAGATGTGAATCGTCGATCGCGCGCACGAGGATCGGCAGGTCGCTGCGCAGGCGGCGCACGACCTGGACGATCGGGATCGAGCGCGAGGGATCCGAAAACGTGACGACGACGGCGTTGGCGCGCTCGACCCCGGCCGACTTCAGCAGGCCTTCGTCGGCGGCGTCGCCATAGATGACGGCATCCCCGGCGGCGCGCGCCGTGCGCACGCGCACCGGGTCGAGGTCCATGGCGAGGAACTCGAATCCCTCGCCCTCGAGCACCCGCCCGACGTTCTGCCCCACGCGCCCGTAGCCGCAAAGGATCACGTGCTCGCGCCTCGCCAGCGCCTGGTTCGCGGCCTCCAGCCGCTCGAGGCCGGTCTCGCGCGGCCCGGTCTCGCGCAGCAAGAAGCGCGCGATGCGCTTGTTGTGACGGATGAGGAACGGCGAGATCAGCATGCTGACGGTGATCGCGGCGAGCAGCGGCTGCGTGAATTCCGCGCCGACCAGCCGGTTGTGCAGGAGGATCGCGAGCAGCGCAAAGCCGAACTCGCCGCCCTGCGAAATCACGATGCCGGTGCGCAGCGCCTTGAACCACTGGCCGGCGAACGGCCGCGCCGCCAGCGTTATGATCGCGGTCTTCAGCACGAGGAGCCCGGCGAGGAGTGCCATGACCGCGAGCAGGTGCCGGAACAGCGCCGGCACGTCGAGCTGCATGCCGATCGTCACGAAGAAGAGCCCGAGCAGCGTGTCGCGGAACGGCCGGATGCCGGCCTCGATCTGGTAGCGGTACTCGGTCTCCGCCAGCATCATGCCGGCGAGGAAGGCGCCGAGCGCGAAGGTGAGGCCGGCGGCATGCGTCGCCCAGGCGGAGCCGATCGCGACGAAGAGCACGGCGAAAGTGAACAGCTCCGGCGCGCCGCTCGACGCGATCTCGTGGAACAGCGGCCGCAGCAGCCAGCGACCGGCGGCCAGCACGATGACGAGCGCGATGGCGGCCTTGCCGAGGGCGAACGCGATCTCGAGCGTCGCATAGTGGTCCTGCGGCGCCGCGAGCACGCCGGCGAGCGCGAGGAAGGGCACGACGGCCAGGTCCTGGAAGAGCAGGGTCCCGAAGGCGAGCCGCCCATGGGTGCGGTTGAGCTCGTCCTGCTCCGTGAGCTGGCGGAGCACGATCGCGGTCGAGGACATGGCGACCGCGCCGCCGAGCAGGATCGCGACGGGCAGCGGCAGGCCGAAGGCCCAGCCGACGGCGGCGACCGCGGTCGTGGTCGCGGCGACCTGGATGCCGCCGAGCCAGAACACCTCGCCGCGCGAGGCGAGCATGCGCGGCAGCGAGAATTCGAGCCCCAGCGTGAAGAGCAGGAAGACGACGCCGAATTCGGCGAGCGTGCTGGTCGTCTCCGTGACGGCGACCCAGCCGAACGCGAAGGGCCCGACGACCATGCCGACCAGCAGGAAGGCGAGGATCATCGGCAGTCGCAGGCGGCGCAGGCCCACGACGACGGCGAGCGTCGCCGTGAGCAGTAAGAGGACGTCTTCCAGTACGCTGTTTTCCAGGGGCGCCTCCGGCCGGGCCATTATCGCCTGCTAGCATCGGCCGGGGACGCGAGGAGGGATGCCGTGCCTTTCGAGGTGCAGGACGAGGGTGGTCGAAGCCGGTTCCGGCTGCACGGCCGCTGGACCGTCGCCGAGGCGGCTGCCGAGGGGCCGCGCCTGCGTGAGGCCGCGCGCGCCGCGCGCGGCGCGGTAGTCGTGGACGCCGCGGGCGTCGAGGCCATGGACCTCACCGGCGCCTGGTTCCTGCGCTCGCTCGAGCGGCAGTTGCGCGATGCCGGCCGCGTCGTCGAGTGGGCGGGCCCGCGACCGGCCCAGCTCGAGTTCATCGACCGCGTGGAAGCGGAGCGGGACAGGATTCCGCCCGCGGCACCGGAATCGCCCGCGGGCTTCGCCGGCATCCTCGATCACGTCGGTCGCGCCGTCGTGCAGGTGCGGGAAGGCGGGCTCGACCTGCTGGGCTTCATCGGCGCGGTCACGGCCGGCTATGGCCGCATCTTCGGGAGCCTGCGGCGCCTCCGGTTCCCGTCGGTCGTGCGCCACGTCTACGAGACGGGCCTCACGGCCGTGCCGATCGTTGCGATGATCGCCTTCCTGATCGCGGTCATCGTCGCCTACATCGGTGCCCAGCAGCTGCGCAAGTTCGGCGGCGAGATCTTCGTCGTCGATCTCGTGACGGTCTCGGTGCTGCGCGAGCTCGGCGTGCTCTTGACGGCGATCATCGTGGCCGGCCGCTCGGGCAGTGCTTTCGCGGCCGAGATCGGCGCCATGAAGCTGAACGAGGAGGTCGATGCGCTGCGCGCGATCGGCATGGACCCCATCGAGGTGCTTGTGCTGCCGCGCATCCTCGGGCTCGTGATCGCGCTGCCCGCGCTCACCGTGCTCGCGGACGCAATGGGCCTGGCCGGCGGCGCGCTCCTTTCGTGGTACCTCGTGGACATCCCCTTGGGACAGTACGTCGAGCGCGTGCAGGGCTCCATCAGTGAAATGACTTTCTGGGTCGGGATCATCAAGGCCCCCGTCTTCGCGATCCTGATCGCGATGGTCGGCACGCTGCGCGGCATGCAGGTGCGGACCTCCTCGCGCGAGCTCGGCCGGCTCACGACCATCGCGGTCGTACAGTCGATCTTCCTCGTGATCCTCGCCGACGCCATCTTCGCCGTGATCTTCCTGGAGCTCGACATTTGATGGCCGCGGCAATCGAAATCCGCGGCATCGTCAACCGCTTCGGCCGCCAAGTCGTGCATGACGGCCTCGACGTCGACATCCGGGCGGGCGAGGTCTTCGGGATCGTCGGTGGTTCGGGCAGCGGCAAGTCGGTGCTTCTGCGCACCATGCTCGGCCTGCAGCGGCCGGCGAGCGGGTCGGTCCGCATCGAGGGCCGCGAGGTCGCCAACCGCCCGGAACGGGAACTCCTGGACGTGAAGCGGCGCTATGGCGTGATGTTCCAGCGCGGCGCGCTCTTCTCCTCGCTCACCGTCCAGCAGAACGTCGAGCTGCCGATCCGGGAGCACTACCCCATGCCCGCGCCGCTGCTCGCGGATCTTGCGCAGTTGCGGATCGGCATGGTCGGCCTCGCCCGGGACGACGCGGCCAAGTACCCGTCCCAGCTCTCGGGCGGCATGACGAAGCGCGCGGCGCTCGCCCGGGCGCTCGCCCTTGACCCGGCGATCCTGTTCCTCGACGAGCCGACCTCGGGCCTCGACCCGATCTCGGCCGCGGCTTTCGATGCGCTGGTGCTGGAGCTGCAGCAGGGGCTATCGCTGACGGTGGTGATGATCACGCACGATCTCGATACCATCTTCCGGGTCTGCAACCGGGTCGGGGTGATCGTCGACGGGCACATGATCAGCGGGACGCTGGATGAAATCGTTCGCAACGAGAACCCCTGGATTCAGCAATACTTCCATGGCGAGCGCAGCCGCGCATTGCGTGGAAGGGCGGTGACCGATGGATAGGGAAGCCAATTACGTCGCGGTCGGCGCCTTCGTCCTGCTCGTCCTCGTGCTGGGGGCCGGTTTCGTGCTCTGGTACACGGACAGCGCGGATGGCGAGAAGGACCGGCGCTACGAGATCTACTTCGAAGGCGGCGTCTCCGGCCTGTCGGAAGGCGGATCCGTGCGTTACCTCGGCGTCGCCGTCGGCCGGGTCGTGCGCATCGGCATCGATCCGAGGGACGAGCGCCGCGTGCGCGTCGTGGCCGACATCAAGGAAGGCACGCCGATCAAGAAGGACACCGTCGCGCGCCTTACGCTCCAGGGCATCACCGGGCTCCTGTACGTCAATCTTCTGCCGCGCGATGCCGGGTCGCAGGCGCTGCCGCCCATCGCGAGCATCAAGTACCCGGTGATCCCTTCCGCCCAGTCGCAGTTCGACGTGCTCATCGCGAGCCTGCCCGACGTCATTGCCAAGGCGAGCGAGACGCTCAATCGCATCAACGCGCTGCTGTCGGACAAGAACATCGCCGCGGTGTCCGCGACGCTCGGCCACGCGGAGCGGGCGAGCGCGGCGCTGCCGGCGGCGGTCGCCGACGCGCGCGTGATGTTCAACGACCTGAAAGAGGCTGCGAACGAGATGCAGACCGCGATGACGTCGCTGGGCGAGCTCAGCGGCTCGGGCGGCGAGGACATCAAGGCCGCCGCCGCGCGCTTCCGGGAGACCGCCGACAGCCTCGCGCGCTCGGCGGCGCGGCTCGACCGCATGGTGAACGACAATGCCGAAAACGTCGATCAGTTCGCAGGCGAGGGCCTGGCCGAATTCGAGCAGCTCATGCGCGAGACGCGCGAGGCCATGAAGAGCTTCGACGCGCTGACGAAGAGCATCGAGAAAGACCCCTCGCGGGTCATTTATCGCCCGGCGCCGGCCGGCGTGGAGATTCCGCCATGAGGATTGCGATCATCGCTGTCGCCGCCGTGCTCGCGGCCGGCTGCTTCGGCGGGCTGAAGAAAGAAGTCGAGCAGCCTCTGCTGTACCGGATCGATGCACCGAAGCTCGCGGCGGGCCCGGCGCTCGCGGCCGACCTCAAGGTCGTTGTCAGCTCGCTGGCGCCCGGGCTCGACGAGCCCGGCATCGCGGCTCGCCTGCCAGACCAGCGCCTGGACCACCTCGCAGGCGCGCGGTGGGCCGAGGAACTGTCCGCGCTCCTCGAGTCCGCGTTTGTTGAATCGTTCCAGGACTCGGGCCGCCTGCGCTCGGTGCAGGGCGACCTCGGCCGCTTCCGCGCCACGCACACGCTCGTGATCGATGTGCGCCGCTTCGAGGCGGACTACAGCGGCGGCGGCCTGCCGGTCGCGCAGGTCGCGTTGTCGGCCACGCTGGGGCGCGCCTCGGACCGGCGCGTGCTCATGTCCTTCACGGTATCAGCAAGTGAAGCCGCGGCCGAGAACCGGCAGTCGTCGGCGGTGGCTGCGCTGAATACGGCATTCAATCGCGCCGTGGCGGAAGCCGCTGGAAAGTCCTTCGACGCGATTGCCGCCGACCTGGCATCGAAGGTGGCCGAGCAGGGCACCGCAGGCCGCTCATCGGAACCCCGGCTCGCCGCGAGCGACTTCGAGCCCTTGGCCGGCGCGCCCTGGAACGGGACGCTCACGTACCGCGACTACGGGACCGGTGGCGAGGCCTCGATTGCCTCGGCCCTCGTAGTCTCGAAGTCGCGGCCCGACGGCCGGGCCTGGACTTTCGAGTATCGCTACCCGCGGGAGCCGCACGCCGATACCCGCGACGCGTACGAGATTTCCGGCGATGGCCGAATGCTGAATGGCGAACGCGTCGTCGAGCGCTCGGAACTCGCGCCGGATACGCTCAGTTTCGTGACTCAACAGGCGGCTGTGGACGACGATCGGCCTGCGATCGTGCGCCACACCTACGAGATCGGGCCGGGCCGCTTTTCGATCCGCAAGGAAGTCCAGTTCGAGGGCGCCGGCGAATTCCTGGAGCGGAACCGGTACGTCTGGACCCGCTGAGTCGCGCTCGTCGCGGACGGCAAGTCAGCCTTCCGCGAACATCGTCCCGTAGTTCGACTCGCCGCGGCTCTGCGCGAGCAGGAGCGCGAGGAAGTCCTCGGCCGACATCGGCTCGCCGAACAGCCTGCCCTGGCCGTAGTGGCAGTCGCGGCTGCGCAGGAAGTCGAGCTGCTGCTTCGACTCGATGCCCTCGGCCACGACCTTGAGGTCGAGGTTCTTGCCCATCTCGATGATGGTGCGGACGAGCGTCGCGTCTTCCTTCGACACCGTCGCATGGCGCACGAAGGACTGGTCGATCTTGAGCGTGCCGACCGGGAACTGCTGCAGCGCCGACAGCGACGAATAGCCCGTGCCGAAGTCGTCGATCGACAGGTGCAGGCCCATCGCGTGCAGCTCGTCGAGGAGGCGCACCATGCGGCCGGCCTCGGTCATGAGGGTGGTCTCGGTGATCTCGAGCTCGAAGTTCGACGGCGAGACGCCGGCGTCGTCGAACACGGAGCGATAGCGCGTCAGGAACTCGGCCTGGCGCAGCTGCTTCAGCGACAGGTTGATCGAGATGCGGCCCGGCTTCGGCACCTGCTCCTGCCAGCTGCGGTAGTCGCGGCAGACGCGCTTCAGCACCCACTCGCCGATTTCCTGGATCAGGTTCGACTCTTCCGCGAGCGGGATGAACTGCGCCGGCGAGATGTCGCCATGTCCCGGCAGCCGCCACCGGATCAGCGCCTCGCCGCCGACCACGCGCCCGTCGCGCAGGTCCACCTTCGGCTGGTACAGGATCAGCAGTTCGTCGCGCTCGACCGCGCGCCTGAGCTTGCTCTTCAGCATCAGCCGCTCGACGGCGATCGCGCTCATCTCCGGCGTGAAGAAGCTGTGGCTGTTGCCGCCGTTCTGCTTGGAGTAGTACATCGCCGCGTCCGCGTCGCGGATCAGGTCCACGACGTTGTCGGCGTCGCGCGGGCAGAGGGCGATGCCGACGCTGCCCGTCACGTAGAGCTCATGCTGGCCGAGCTGGAACGGGCGGCCGAGCTCGTCGAGCAGCTCGCGCGCGAGCGCGCCGATCACCGCGCGGTTGTCGGTCGCAGCCGGGAGATTTTCGATGAAGAGGGCGAATTCGTCGCCGGCGAGGCGCCCCAGCATGGTGTCCCGGGGCAGCTTCTTGTTCATGCGCTCCGAGAGGATCTCGAGCGCGCGGTCGCCTGCCGCGTGGCCGAAGGTGTCGTTCACCTCCTTGAAGCGGTCGAGGTCGAGGTAGATGAGCGCGAGCTCGCGGCCCGCGCGGCGCGTGCGCGCAATCGCCTGCTGCAGCGAATGCTGGAACTGGAGCCGGTTCGGGATCTTGGTGAGCGTGTCGTAGCGGGCCAGGTAGCGGATGCGCCGTTCGGCGCGCTTGCGCTCGGTGATGTTGCGCGCGACGAAGATGCAGCCCTGGAAG
>DATBSX010000120.1:0-2142 GCA_036559565.1 Steroidobacteraceae bacterium
GCCGCGCTCGCCTCCGGCGAGACCTTGCTGCCCGCGACGGCGTTCGGCTGGTGGATCCTGATCGGACTCGCGCTGGTGTCGCACGCCGCCGGCCAGGGACTCATCGCTTACGCGCTCGCGCATCTACCGGCGGCGTTCTCGTCGGTGAGCCTGCTGTTCCAGCCGGTGATGGCTGCGCTTTTTGCCTGGGTGCTTCTATCGGAGGCGCTGGTTCCGCTGCAGATCGCCGGCGGGCTGGTGGTCCTCGCCGGGATCTATCTCGCGCGCCGCGGATCTAGACTATGAGGGCCTGGGCTTCGCCCGGGGAGCTCTCCACGGCTCCAATCTCGTAGACCGTCTCGCCGGCTTGCCGGAGGCGCTCCGCGGCGTCCTTGGCGTGTGCGGCGGCGACCACGACTGCCATGCCGATGCCGCAGTTGAACACCCGGAACATCTCGTCCTCGGCCACGCTGCCCGCCTGTTGCAGCCATTTGAAGACCGGCGGGCGCGGCCACGATGCCTTGTCGATCTTCGCGACCAGGCCGTCGCGCAAGACGCGAGGCACGTTGCCGGTGAGGCCGCCGCCGGTGATGTGGGCGAGTCCCTTGATCGGGACGGATTCGATCAGCTTCAGCATCGGTTTGACGTAGATGCGCGTCGGCTCGAGAAGATCGAACGGCGCCGGCCCGGCACGCTCCAGGATCTTGCGGATCAGCGAGTAGCCGTTGGAATGCGGCCCGCTCGAGGCGAGCCCGAGGATCGCGTCGCCCGGCGCGATCGAGCGTCCGTCGACGATGCGATCCTTCTCGACCACTCCGACGCAGAACCCGGCAAGATCGTACTCGCCGTGGGGATACATGCCGGGCATCTCCGCGGTCTCGCCGCCGATCAACGCGCAGCCCGCAAGCTCGCAGCCGCGCGCAATGCCTTTCACCACGTCCACCGCGACGCGGCGCTCAAGCTTGCCGCAGGCGAAGTAGTCGAGGAAGAAAAGCGGCTCGGCGCCTTGCACCAGCACGTCGTTCACGCTCATGGCCACGAGGTCGATGCCGACGGTGTCATGGCGGTCGAGCTCGAACGCGAGCTTCAGCTTGGTGCCGACCCCGTCGGTGCCGGAGACCAGGACCGGCTGGCGGTATTTCTTCGGCAGCTCGCACAGCGCGCCGAAGCCACCGATGCCCGCGAGGACCTCGGGCCGCAGCGTGCGCCGCGCGAGCGGCTTGATCGCTTCGACCAGCGCGTCGCCTTCGTCGATGTCGACGCCGGCGTCGCGGTAGGAAAGGGGTTCCGACATGCTAGATTCCAGGGTTTCCGCCATTCTAATGCGCCAGCTCCCGCTTCCCATTTCCGCGGCCGCGGAGCCGAGCCTGGACAACTACGTCGCCGGGGCGAACGCCGAGGCTCTCGATGGCGTTCGCTCGCTCGCCTGCGGGAGCCTGAAAGAGGCCATCGTCTACCTGTGGGGCGGTGCGGGCAGCGGCCGTACCCACCTTCTGCGGGCTGCGGCGAGCGCCAACCCTGCGCTCGTGACCGCCGACGACGTCGATGCACTGGATCCGGCCGCCCAGCAGGCGCTCTTCATCGCGATCAACGCCGCGCGCGAGGGCGGACCCCCGGTGCTTGCCGCAGGCAGCGCGCCGCCGGCGCAGCTCGACCTGCGCGAAGACCTGCGCACCCGCCTCGGCTGGGGCCTCGTCTACCAGCTGAAGCCCCTGACCGACGCCGAGAAAGCGCTGTACCTGCGCAACGAGGCCTCGCGCCGGGGCCTGTCGCTTTCCGAGGAGGTGGCCTGGTATCTCCTCAATCACCTGCCGCGCGATCTTGGAAGCCTCCACGCGGTGCTCGACCGGCTCGACCGGCACTCGCTCGCCCGCCAGCGCGCGGTGACTCTCGCGCTGGTCCGCGACGCCTTGTCAAAAAATAACGACGGCTAAAAGCAACAGCGCCGCGCCCGGACCCCCTCGTCGGGGAATTCTGCATGGACAAGGACCGGCGCCGAGGATTAGATTGGAGATTCACAAAAGGACGCCGCGATGTCCTTCCGCACGCTTGCTCGCCGAACTGTCCTCATTGCGCTGGCCGCCGTCGCTCCGGTCTATGCGCAGTCCGGCTTGCGCGTGCCGGAGCGCAGCGAGCCCGGGCTCGACCCGGGCTTCGCGCGCG
>DATBSX010000121.1:0-3145 GCA_036559565.1 Steroidobacteraceae bacterium
TGTTCGAGGCGATCGCGCTCGTGATCGTCGTGATCTACCTGTTCCTCGGCAATGCGCGCTCGGCGCTGATCCCGGCCGTCACGATCCCGGTCTGCCTCGTGACGGCATTCGCGGCGCTGTGGGCTTTCGGGTTCACGATCAACCTCCTGACCCTGCTCGCGATCGTGCTTTGCATCGGGCTCGTCGTCGACGACGCCATCGTGGTCGTCGAGAACATCCAGCGCCGGGCTGACCACGGCGAGCCGCCGCTCGTCGCGGCGCGCCGCGGGACGGCGCAGGTCGCATTCGCGGTGATCGCGACGACGATCGTGCTGGTCGCGGTCTTCCTGCCGGTCGGGTTCATGGAGGGCAACACGGGACGCCTGTTCCGCGAGCTCGCGGTCGCGCTTGCGAGCGCGGTCGCGATCTCCTGCTTCGTCGCGCTGTCGCTGACGCCGATGATGTCCTCGATGCTGATCCGGCCGCACCGGGAGCCGCGCGGGCTCAACGCCTGGATTCACGTGCGGCTCACGCGGCTCGCGGATGCCTACCGCCGCCAGCTTGCCTCGACGATCGGCCGGCCCGTGATCTTCGGCGCGATCCTCGTCGGCAGTGCTCTGGCGAGCCTCATCCTCTTTCAGCTGGTGCCCAAGGAGCTCGCGCCATCGGAGGACCGGGGCGCGTTCTTCATCACGGTCGAGGCGCCGGAGGGCGCGGGCTACGACTACACGGTCAGCCAGATGCACAAGGTCGAGCGCCTGCTGGTGCCGCTCACCGGGGCGGACAAGCCGATCCAGCGGGTCAACACGCGCGTGCCGGGCTTCTTCGGCGCGAGCGAGGACATGAACAGCGGCCAGGCGATCATTTTCCTGCAGGACTGGAACCACCGGGACGTGACCACCGGCGAAGTCGTCGCATCGCTTCGCAGCGAGCTCGCCGCCATCCCGAGCGTGCGCGCGACGCCGTTCGTCCGCACGGGCTTGCTCCGCGGCAACAGCCGGCCGCTGCAGATCGTGCTCGGCGGGCCGGACTACCAGGAAATCGCAGGCTGGCGCGACCGGATGCTCGCGCGCATGGCGGAGAACCCGGGCATCCTCGACGCGGACTCCGACTACAAGGAGACGCGCCCGCAGCTGCGGGTCGATATCAACTTCGAGCGTGCCGCGGATCTCGGCGTTTCCACCAGAGAGATCGGCACGACGCTCGAGACGATGATGGGCTCTCGGCGCGTGACCACGTTCGTCGAAGACGGCGAGGAGTACGACGTCGTGCTGCAGGCCCGCGCCGACGACCGCGCCGCCCCGGCGAACCTCGAGAACCTCTACGTGCGCTCGAGCCGGAGCGGCGAGCTGGTGCCGCTGTCCTCGCTCGTGACGCTCTCCGAGGTCGCGGAGCCGGGCACGCTCAACCGCTTCAACCGCCTGCGCGCGATCACCATCTCGGCGAGCCTCGCGCCCGGCTACACGCTCGGCGAGGCGATCGACTGGATGCAGAAGACGGCCGCCGCGGAGCTGCCGGAGGTCGCGCAGATCGACTACAAGGGCCAGTCGCGCGAGTTCATGAATGCGGGCGGCGCGGTGCTCTTCACGTTCGCGATGGCGCTCCTCATCGTCTACCTCGTGCTCGCCGCCCAGTTCGAGAGCTTCATCCACCCGTTCGTCATCATGCTGACCGTGCCGCTCGCGGTGACCGGCGCGCTGCTCGGACTCTGGGTCGCGGGCAAGACACTCAACCTCTTCAGCCAGATCGGCATCGTGATGCTCGTCGGCCTCGCCGCGAAGAACGGCATCCTGATTGTCGACTTCGCGAACAAGCTGCGGGACGAGGGACGCTCCGTGCGGGAGGCGATCCTGGAAGCGGCCAGCGTGCGGCTGCGGCCGATCCTCATGACCTCGATCGCGACCGTCGCCGGCGCCGTGCCGCTCGTCATCTCCGGCGGGCCCGGCTCCGCGAGCCGTTCGGCGATCGGCGTCGTGGTGATCTTCGGCGTGACGTTTTCGACCGTGCTCTCGCTCTATGTCGTGCCTTCCTTCTATGCGCTCCTCGCGCCATTCACGGGCTCGCCGGAAGCGCTTTCCAGGGAAATCGAGCGCCTCGAACTCGAAACGCCCGAGGCGGCCGGAGAGGCCTGAGTTCGGAGGCCGGCCCCTCGGTGTCAAGCTGGGCCTTTGATGCCAACCCATTGAACGTAAACGGGTTGCCACGGCTGCGCGGGGGGCCGGAAGGCCCGCGCTGGTAGAATCGTCGCCTGGACGAAAAGGCCTCGCAGGTCCTGCGGGGAACCAACAACGCGGCCCCGACAGCCGGTCCCGGTGCCCACCGGGGCTTCACTGGCATGGGGCCTGCCGCCCACGCGGCGGCGAGAGGAGTGGTCTTGGCGACGGCGACCCCGTATCAGCAGCTCGAGCAGGAATTCCGGAGGCTCCACGCCTTCCGGGGCGTGCTTTCGCTGCTGCGCTGGGACGCGGCCGTGACGATGCCGCGCGCGAGCGCGGACCTGCGGGGCGACCAGCTCGCCGCGCTCGAGATCGAGACGCACACGCTCCTCGTCTCGCCGCGCATTTCGCGCCTGCTTGACCGCGCCGACGCCAATGCGCAGTCGCTCGCCGGCTGGCAGGCCGCAAACCTCAAGGAGATGCGCCGGCTCCACGATCACGCGATCGCGACGCCGCAGTCGCTGATCGTGCGCATGGCCAAGGCTTTTGCCCGCGCCGAAGTGCGCTGGCGCGAGGCGCGCGAGGCGAACGACTTCAACGTGCTTGCGCCGCAGCTCGACGAGACGGTCAAGCTCGTGCGCAGCAAGGCCGAGCTTCTGGGCCAGCGCTTCTCGCTCGAGCCCTGGGATGCGCTCGCCGACGAATTCACGCCGGGCCTGCTCGCGCGCGACATCGAGACGATCTTCACGCCGCTGACGCAGCGCTTGCCGGCTCTCGTGACGGAGGCGATCGAGCTGCAGGCCGCGGCGCCTGCGCTTCCGATCGAAGGCCGCTTTTCGGCGAGCCGCCAGCGCAACATCTGCGTCGACGTCATGAAGGCGCTCGGCTTCCCGTTCGATCGCGGCCGCTTCGACGAAAGCGACCACCCGTTCACCGAGGGCGTGCCGGGCGACATCCGCGTCGCGACCAAGTTCGCGCTGAAGGATCCGTTCCAGGGCCTGCTCGGCGCA
>DATBSX010000122.1:0-5676 GCA_036559565.1 Steroidobacteraceae bacterium
GTCTTCGAGCGACAGGTAGAAGCGGCTGGAGCCGGGATCGCCCTGCCGGCCCGACCGGCCGCGCAGCTGGTTGTCGATGCGCCGAGACTCGTGGCGCTCGGTGCCGATGATGTGCAGGCCGCCGGCGGCGATCACCTGGCCGTGCAGCGAGTTCCACTCGTTCTCGAGCTCGCGCGCGCGGCCGAGGAGCTGCTCTTCGCTCATCACGGCGTCCTTGCGCAGCTGGTCGACCTGGCGCGCGACGTTGCCGCCGAGCACGATGTCCGTGCCGCGGCCGGCCATGTTGGTCGCGATCGTGACGGTGCCCGGCCGGCCGGCCTGGGCGACGATCATGGCCTCGCGCTCGTGCTGCTTCGCGTTCAGCACGGCGTGCGCGATGCCCGCCTCCTTCAGGTGGCCCGAAAGCTTCTCCGAAGTCTCGATCGAGGTGGTGCCGACGAGCGCCGGCTGGCCGCGCTTCACGCAGTCGCGGATGTCCTCGACGATCGCATCGAACTTGTCCTGCTGGTTCAGGTACACGAGGTCCGACATGTCCTTGCGGATCATCGGCCGGTGCGTCGGCACGACGACGACCTCGAGGCCGTAGATCTGCTGGAATTCGAACGCCTCCGTATCGGCCGTGCCGGTCATGCCGGCGAGCTTGCCGTAGAGGCGGAAGTAGTTCTGGAAGGTGATGGACGCGATGGTCTGGTTTTCCTCGCGGATCCTCACGCCCTCCTTGGCCTCGACCGCCTGGTGCAGGCCGTCCGACCAGCGCCGGCCCGGCATGGTGCGGCCGGTGAACTCGTCGACGATGATGACGTCCGCGCCGCGCACGATGTACTCGACGTCCTTCTGGTACAGGACGTGCGCGCGCAGCGCCGCGTTCAAGTGGTGCATCAGGCGGATGCTCGCGGAGTCGTAGAGGCTCTCGCCTTCGCGCAGCAGCCCGGCCTCCTGCATCAGCTCTTCGGCCTTCTCGAAGCCCGACTCGGACAGGTGGACCTGGCGCGACTTCTCGTCGGCGTAGAAATCGCCCTCGCCTTCCTCGGTCGCCTGGCGCTTGAAGCGCGGCACGAGCGCGTTGATCTTCACGTAGAGCTCGGTGCTCTCCTCGGCGGGGCCCGAGATGATGAGCGGCGTGCGGGCCTCGTCGATCAGGATCGAGTCCACCTCGTCCACGATCGCGAAATGCTGGCCGCGCTGCACGCGGTCCTCGAGCCGGGCCGCGAGGTTGTCGCGCAGGTAGTCAAAGCCGAATTCGTTGTTGGTGCCGTAAGTCACGTCGCAGGCATAGGCCGCGCGCTTGTCGGCCGACGACTGGCCGCTCGCGATGACGCCGACCGAAAGGCCGAGCAGCCGGTACACCGGGCCCATCCATTCCGCGTCGCGCTGCGCGAGGTACTCGTTGACCGTGACGACGTGCGCGCCCTTGCCGGCGAGCGCGTTCAGGTAGACCGGCAGCGTCGCGACGAGCGTCTTGCCCTCGCCCGTGCGCATCTCCGAGATCTTGCCTTCGTGCAGCACCATGCCGCCGATCAGCTGGACGTCGAAAGGTCGCAGGCCCACGGCGCGGCTCGCCGCTTCGCGGGCCGTCGCAAAAGCCTCGGGCAGGATGTCGTCCAGCGTCTCGCCGGCGACGAGCCGCGCGCGCAGGCGGTCGGTGCGCTCGCGCAGGCCGGCGTCGGTCGCCGTGGCGAGCTCGGCGGCGAACTCGTTCGCCTTGCGCACGCGCTCCGAGTACTGCCGCAGCAGCCGCTGGTTACGGCTGCCGAATAGTCGGGTAAAGATGTTCAACACGCGCCTGGGACCTCGGGGCGGAGGGACGCGAATACAAGGCGTCCCGGCCGAAAAACGGGTAGTTTACTACGACAGGGGACAGGAACTTTCGTTCGCGGACGGGCTCAGCGGCGAACGAATGACAGCGGGTTCATCGGCCGGCCATCGCGCAGCACTTCGAAATGCACGTGAGGGCCGGTCGAGCGTCCCGTCGAACCCATGAGCGCGACCGGATCGCCGCGCTTCACGGTCTGCCCCGGCGTCACGAGGATCTTCGCGTTGTGCGCGTAGCGCGTGACGTATCCGTTGCCGTGCGTGATCTCGATCATTCGCCCGTAGCCGCCGTCGAGGCCGGTGTGGCTCACGATGCCGTCGGCAACTGCGAGAACCTGCGTGCCCGGCGCGGCAGCGAAATCGATGCCCTGGTGGTTGGCCTGGTTGCCGTCGAACGGATCGGTGCGCTGGCCGTAAAGCGAGGAGATGTAGCCCGCTTCGACCGGGCGCCCGCCCGGCACGATCTGGCGCGCGAGCTCGCGCGTCATGATGAGGTTCTGCAGGGCCGTGAGCTGGCGGCGGCGGTCGTCGATCTGCGCATCCATCGTGTCGAGCATGGAGTCGAGCGCCGGAACGACCGGGCCCTCGCCCGCCGTCTCCGGGCCGCCGAGCGCCGGCGGATCGTCGAAGTCGAACTCTCCCCGCTTCAGCTGGGCGACTTCCGTCAGTTGCTTGCCGAGCGCATCGAGGCGGATCAGCTGCGCCTGCATGCGGCCGACCCGGGTGGCCAGCGCCGAAACCTGGTCGTCGACATTTTGCTCGATGCGGGTGAGGTGCTCGCGCTGCGTGGAAAGGTCTTCGTTCCAACGCGCCACGGTGAACTCGCCGAGCGGGCTTTGCGCCCCCCAGCGGCCGCCGGCAAACCAGGCGCCCGCCGTCAGCGCGAGGACGCAGAATCCGGCAGCGGTGTACGCGAGCAGGCGCTTCATGGTCATAATGGAAGTGGCTCTCGGGGCCGTCCGGAACACGCGCACCATGCCAAAAAAAGCCTTTCCTTTCAAGTACTTTGATCACGCATGAGCGCGTAGGAATCCATGCCGGAAATGAAAAAACCGACCGCTGTCAGTCACTTGCTGGAACAAGGCGAAGGAATGCTGCAACGGCTGCGCGCGGGAGCGGCGGACGCCGATCGCGTGGCGGGGGCCTTGAAACGCGTCCTGCCGGCGGAGCTCGCCGCGGAAGTCTTCAGCGCGTCCCTGCGCGGAACGACCCTCACAGCCTTCGTCCGGACCGCCGCCTGGGGCACGCGCCTGCGTTATGTCGCGCCGAAGCTCCTGGGGCGGGTGGCGGCGGAGCTCGGAGCGCCGGTGGAGGAATTCAAGGTGAAAATCCGCGGAAATGCGCCTCGGAGGGGACAGTCCCCTTCAGCGAAAGGAACGTAGAGACGGAAACGCTGGTGCGGTGCTGAAGGGGACAGTCCCCTTCGTGCCTTCGCTGCGCGCGAGATGAAGGGGACAGTCCCCTTCGTGCCTTCGCTACGCGGTGGCGGTGGCGGCGGCGTATGAAATCGGCGATGTGCTCTCGTCGCGGAAAGTCACTTCTTCCCACGACTCGGCATCCGCGAGCATCGCGCGCAGCAGCTTGTTGTTGAGCCCGTGTCCGGACTTGAAGGCCGTGTACTCGCCGATCAGCGAATGGCCGAGCAGGTACAGGTCGCCGATCGCGTCGAGGATCTTGTGGCGCACGAACTCGTCCTCGAAGCGCAGGCCGTCCTCGTTCAGGATCCGGTAGTCGTCGAGCACGATCGCGTTGTCGAGCGTGCCGCCGAGCGCGAGGTTCCGCCCGCGCAGGTATTCCATGTCGCGCATGAACCCGAACGTCCGCGCGCGGCTCACTTCCTTGAGGAACGTGGTCGTCGAGAAATCCATGCTCGCCCGCTGCGAATGGCGGTGGAACACCGGGTGATCGAACTCGATCTCGAAATTGACGCGGAAGCCCTCGAACGGCGCGAAACGCGCCCACTTGTCGCCATCCTTCACCTCGACCGCCTTTCGCACCCGCACGAAGCGCTTCGGCGAATTCTGCAGCTCGATGCCGGCTGACTGGATCAGGAACACGAAAGGGCCGGCGCTGCCGTCCATGATCGGCACCTCCCCCGCCGTCAGTTCGACGAAGAGATTATCGATGCCGAGGCCCGCGAGCGCCGACATCAGGTGCTCGACCGTCGAAACGCCCGCAGCGCCCTCGGCGAGCGTCGTGCCGAGCGTGGTCTCGGTCACGCCCGTCGCGCGCGCGGGGATGTCCACCGGCGGCTCGAGGTCCGTGCGGCGGAACACGATGCCCGTATTGGGCGGCGCGGGCCGCAACGTCATGAGGACCTTGCGTCCGGTATGCAGGCCGATGCCGGTGGACCGGATCGACTCTTTCAGCGTGCGTTGCTGGGCCATGGGAATGCCTTGCGGCCGTAAATCATAACATCGCGGGGGTCACCGGCCGCCGGCCAGCGGAGGGAGGCCGACGGCCGATGTCCCATCGTCATGGCGAGGTTCCTGGCGGGTCACGATCCCGCGAACGTTCAGCGCGCCGGCCCGAAGCACGGCGGCGTGCGCGCAAGCGCATCCGCACGAGCCTCAGGCCCTCACGCTCTTCGCGGTTTCGCGACAAGGCCCGCCTCAATCGGCCTGGCGCCGCAGGAATGCCGGGATGTCCAGCACGTCCTCGGTGCTCAGGTTCGCGCGCAGGCCATCACCCACCGCGCGCTGCGGCTGGCGGTGGATCGCCGGCCGGTCGAGGTGGCTGTAGTCTGGCGCCGGGCGACGCTGTGCGACGAGCTTGACGTCAGCCGGCCGCCGCGAAGACGCGGGCGCAGCTGCCGCAGCCTGGACCGGTGCTGCCACCTTGGCCTGGGCTCGGTTGAGGCCGGTCGCGACGACCGTCACGCGCAGCTCGCCTTGCATCTCGGGCTCGATGACGGTGCCGACCACGACGGTCGCGTCCTCGGCCGCAAACTGCTTGACGGTGTTGCCGACTTCCTCGAATTCGCCGATCGACAGGTCGAGGCCCGCCGTGACGTTGACGAGGATGCCGTGCGCGCCCGCAAGGTTGATGTCCTCGAGGAGCGGCGACGACACGGCCATCTCGGCGGCGACCCGCGCGCGATGCTCGCCCGTGCCGATGCCGGAGCCCATCATCGCAAGCCCGGTTTCCGACATCACCGTGCGCACGTCCGCGAAGTCCACGTTGATGAGGCCCGGCCGGGTGATCAGCTCGGCGATGCCCTGCACGGCGCCCTGCAGCACATCGTTGGCGCGCTTGAAGGCCTCGAGCAGCGTGGTCTGGCCGCCCAGCACCTGCAGCAGCTTCTGGTTCGGGATCGTGATCAGCGAATCCACGTGCCGCGAGAGCTCAGTCATGCCCATTTCCGCGACCGTGGCGCGCTTGTTGCCTTCCATCGTGAACGGCCGGGTCACGACCGCGACCGTCAGGATCCCGAGCTCGCGCGCGACCTGCGCGACGACCGGCGCCGCGCCCGTGCCCGTCCCGCCGCCCATGCCGGCGGTGATGAAGAGCATGTCGCAACCCTCGATCAACTCGATGATGCGGTCGCGATCCTCCATCGCCGCCTGGCGCCCCACCTCGGGGTTGGCGCCGGCGCCGAGACCCTTCGTGATGTTGCAGCCGATCTGCAGCGAGGTCTTCACCTGCGAGTGCTTGAGCGCCTGCGCGTCGGTATTCACGCAGATGAACTCGACGCCCTCGATGCCGCTCTTTGCCATGTGGGACACGGCATTGCCGCCGCCGCCGCCCACGCCGATCACCTTGATCACAGCCGTCTGGCTGAATGAATCCATCAGTTCGAACATGTCCGCTCCTCCGCTACGTCAGAAATACCCCTGGAACCATGATTTCATCCGCTCCACCGCG
>DATBSX010000123.1:0-2139 GCA_036559565.1 Steroidobacteraceae bacterium
CCGCCGATCCGCGCCTGCTTGAAGATGTACATCGACTGCAGCAGGAGCGGAGCGCCGAGGCCAATGTCGGCCGCGATCGCCGCGAGTGCCGGCGTGCGGCTGAAGGCGTCGAATACCGGGTCGAGGTCGTGCATCGCATGACCGAGCTTGTTGAGGGCAAGGTGCGCGTCGGCCTTGAGGCGCCCGCCGGCGTCGAATGCGCCGCTCTCGTAAAATCCGCGGATCGCCTCGCCGCTCGTCAGGAAATACTGCTCGGCGGCATGGAGCGCGCGGCCGTCCGCGGTGAACACGGTCGCCTGGCCGGGCGGCGGGACGTGCTCGAGCGCCAGCGCGATGGCGCGTTCGCGAAGCGCAAGGCAGCGCTCCGCCGGCACAAATCCTGGCAGCACGAGAAACCCATCGCGCCGGTATTGCGCGAGTTGCGACGTGGAGAGCAGGCCGCTCACCGCAATAGGCTGATTCATGCCCGGACGGTGAGCGCACCCGTGGCCGCGTCCACGTCGAAGCGTCCGGCACGGACCGCCTCGAGCCATTCCACGGTTTTCAGCACGCCGCCAAACGCGAAAAAATGCGGCTGTACCAGGCGCCGCTCCAGCGCGCCCTCGCGCAGCCGAACCACTGCGGGAAAGATCTCGTCCACTGTCTTGACGAGGCTCTTGAGGCTGCCGAGCGCAGTGGGGTTCGAAAACAGTGCGCCGAGCGACGCGCCGAGGCCGCACATCATCGCGAATTTCGCGAGTGCCTTGAGCGACGCCGGACCTGCGACACCGACGTGGACGGGCAGGTCGATGCCGTGGCTCGCGAGTTCGTGATCCCAGGCGATCAGGGCCGCCGGCTCGAAGCCGAACTGGCTCACGATGTGCACGTGAATGCCGGTTTGCGCCGCATACGCCTGCTTGCGCGCGAGCGCGTTCCAGAGCGCGGCTGACGGGATGTTCGGATTGCCTTCCGGGTGGCCCGCGACGCCGATCGATTCGATGCCCGCCGCATCGAGTGCGCCCGAGTCGAGAATCTCGAGCGTGCTCGAGAATTCGCCTGCAGGCGGCGTCTGGTCGCCGGCGACGAGCAGCAAGCGGGTGACGCCGCCCTCCTTCAGTCGCGCGAGCGCGAATTCGAGCTCTGCGCGCGAGGCGATCCGCCGCGCGACGACATGCGGGCAGCCCCGAAATCCGGCGCGCTCGACGAAGCAGGCTGTTTCTGCCACGTCCGCGAGCCGGGCGTTCGGGGTGTGCGCGACATAGAGCGTGCTGCCGGCCGGCAGGCGGCCCGTGAGCGAGGCGGCCAGGTCGCGGTCGTTCGCAGTGATCTCGAGCGATGCCCGGCCTGCGAAGGCGGCGATCCGGGCCTTCACTTCCACGCCGCCGTCGGCCGCGTGTTCGCCGGCCATTATTTCTGCCGCCGCGTCACGACAAAGGACTCGTCGTTGAACCAGAGGCCGCCATGCTTCTGCAACACCGACTGGGTGGCGTCCCGGTACGCGCCGCTCGTGACAACCTCGTCGAGGCGCTCCTCCTCGATCTGGTTGACGTAGATTGCCGCGTTCCAGGCGGCGTACAGCGTCGACGTCCCGATGCGATTTCCGATCTCGGTCGGAAGCGTGTGCATCTCGTAGCGAAAGATGGACTTGTCGTCGGCCGGCACCGCGAGCGAGAAATCGCCCGCCTCGGGGCCAAGCTCCGCCTTCAGCGCCGCAAGCAACTGCCGGCGATCCACCTGGAACGGGTTCTCATCAGGCCAGAGCTTCTGGACGATCTCGAGCGAGGGATCGTGGCCGTAGGACTGGACCACGAGCAGCCGGCCGTTCGGCGCGAGGCTCCGGGTGAGCGGCGCGAGCACCTTCTCCGCCTTGAATTTCGCCGACATGCGCGCCCGCCAGGGCTGCGACGCGAGGATCAGGTCGTAGGATTCGAACGCCTGCCCCGGCTTCGGAATCACGCGGTCCAGCATGAACTCGTGATCCTCTCGGTAGACGACGAGGACGGAGGCGCGGACATAGACGGGATTGCCGGTCTTCGCGCTCGGTTTCGTCTGCCAGCCAAACGCCAGCGTCGCCCCGAGCTCCTCGATCTGCTCGGCATATTCAGTGGAGGTCTGGCCCTTGAGCCGGACTTCGTGCCAATTGAGCGCGTCGGGCGATTG